>JAUZEI010000115.1 GCA_030839105.1 Actinomycetota bacterium | reverse complement strand
CCGTGGGGCCGATGTCGAAACCGTGGAACTCGAGCGATGTCCCTATGACATGTCGCCGATCGCGGTGGAGGGCTTCGGCGGTTCGTTCGTGATCTCTTGTGACGCGTGCGGCGCGGCATGGGAAATGCACGGAGCGTCGTTGCGGCGGTTGCGCCCTCCGGACGCCGACACGATGAAAGTCGTCCGGGAGGGGCTGTTCCCCGAGGCACTGCGATCCGGCATACGAGCAGCTTCAGACCGGACGAATGACCATGCTGCACGTTGACGCTGCGAAACACGTCCACCAGCTCGACGAGGTCCCAACCGACCGTCGGGTCGCGCTCCGCCTGCTCTGGCTGCTCGACGACCCGCAGGCCCCCGCAGACGCGATAAGCCACGTCATCTCCGCCGATCCCGCCCTGTCGGCTCGTGTACTCGCGCTCGCAAACGCATCGGCTGCCTGCCCGGCCGGAGGGGTGATCTCGCTCCCGAAAGCCGCGTCGGTTCTTGGTTCGCAAACGGTACGGGCGGTCGCGTGCACCGCGGTGCTCAACCTGTTCTCGAATCGTCCGGAGCTGCCGGAACAGTTCTGGGTGCACGCGATGACGGTGGGCCTCGCCGCCGCCCGGGTCGCGTTTCACATCCATCGCGATCCGGCCGAAGCGCTCACCGCGGGACTGCTGCACGATTTCGGTGAGCCGCTGCTACGCGACCGCGATCCGAGACGGTTCGACGAGATGGCCTTGTCGGTATCGGATGAGCCCGGCGAAGGTCGGCTGGAGCTCGAGCGGGAACTCTTCGGAATCGACCACGCGACGCTCGGCGCACAGGTCCTCTCCGACCACGGGCTACCGGCCGCACTCATCAACACGCTGCTCGAACACCACGACACCGGTCCGAACGCCGCGCCTCTCACTCGAGTGGTCCGCGTTGCGGACTGCATCGCAAAGGTCATCGAGGGCGACACCCACGTCGATCTCGACGCCGCGCTACACGCCTCCGCAATCGACGCCCCCGGCCAACGTCTCATCGAACAAACCGAGACCGACCGGCGCGCACTCGTCACGTTTCTGGCCGCCGACTTCCGAGCAGCCCGCACCCAGAGCCGCTAAACCCGCACCGCGTTCCGTCGCCGACGCGCGACAGCCTCCTATCTCGACGAGCTAGCCCCTCAAGCGCCCGACTGACGGCGTCACGAACAACGGCCAGGGCAGCAGGGCATCCCGCCTGAAGCGGTGCGCGCCTGCGCTCAACTGCCCGTCGCTGCGCGCAGCGCCTACGCGCGTTATCGATCAGGGCGAGGAAGGACTGGCCCTGCCTTCGGCCGTACGGCCGTGGCGGGCAAGCTTGCTAGTGCATGTGATCGGCCGCGTCTGTCCGCCTCTCTGAACCCGCACAGCGAGGTTGCGTCGGGGCGTACGTTCGTCCGCACCGGTGGCGCGCGGCGCCCAGCCCCGACTACGACGCGGTATTCATGTTTGGACGCATGCTCGTCCGGCACGTTTGGCCCGGTAAACGGCGTTGTCGGCGCGAGCGATGAGTTCGGCGAGGTCCTGGCATCCGTCGGCGTGCGCTGCGCCAATACTCAACGTCAGAGTGACGTCGGTGTCGCCGAGGTGGAATGTTTCGGCCGAGACTGCCTCGGCGAAGCGGAGGGCGATGCGGGCCGCGGCTTCGAGGGTGGTATTGGGCAAGAGCGCGACGAACTCGTCGCCGCCGTAGCGGGCGAGGTGGTCGTTGCCACGCAGGTGTTGCGACCCGATCGCTCCAATGGTGTGGAGCACGAGATCGCCGGCGGCGTGGCCGTAGGTGTCGTTGATCTGTTTGAAGTTGTCGACGTCGATCATGAGTGCCGAGACAGGCTGGCTCGAGTAGTGCGCGAGGCTCAGTTCGGCTTGCGCGCGTTCGAAAAAGGTTCTTCGGTTGGTGAGCCCGGTCAGGGTGTCGGTTGACGCGAGCGCGGTGGTGTGCGCAAGAAGGCGAACATTTTCCCGTTGAGCGATGAGTTGACGGACCATGACGACTGCGACGAGGAAGACCGTGCCGATGATGAGTCCGTTGAGGGGGTAGTGGGCGGTGTGGTATGCCACGATCGCGACCAGTCCGACGCCAACAGTCATCGCGACGTATGGCAGTCGGCTGAAGCGTGCCGACTCGCCGGGCCGCTGAGCGCTCCCGGGAGAGGTGACGCTTCCGGAGCGTTGGCCTTGGAGCGCGGCGGCGCACACCAGCAGACATTGGGCGAGCATCCACGTCGCATCGGGCCACGATCCGGCCTGATAATTGGTGTTGAGGCTCAGGTGCGCATATGCCAAGTCAGCGACGACGAACAGGCCGATCGCGCAAAGCGCGATGCCGAGGACCGTCTTGTCGTCTCGGCGTGTGCCGCGCAGCATAAGCACGACCATCGCGAAGATTACGACGAGATCCCCGACGGGATAGGCGAACGTCACGACCAACACCAACACCGTGTCGTGCACTTCCCTCGCCGTGGGACCGATCGCAACGAACCAGACGACCATCGCGCCAGCGATTACGACTGTTGCCACGTCGAGCGTCAGCTTGAGACGCTCACCGCGCCGCTGCGGTGCGGCCGGATATGCGAGCAATCCCGCCATGAGCACCGGATAGAAGCCCAGATAGCCGACGTCGGACCATGACGGAAACGGGGTGCTGTGGCGAATCAGATCCGACACCGCCCAATTGACATCGCCAAGCCACCACAGCCCCAGCGCCGCGCCGATCAACAGCCAAGCCCGGCGACGAGGATCGCCGGCGAGTCGGTGCGCCGCCCGCCACGCCAACACCATCCCCACCAGATTCACCGGCATGAACGCCCAGTCGGCGACAACCGACCGATAACCATCTCCACCCCAGTGAAACCAGGTCCACACCGCGAACATAAGGCCGTAGGCCATCAGGAACCCCGCGAGGACCATCCCGCAATCAATCCGCCGTTTCGAGAATCGACCCTCCATCACCCGACCATCGGCGTCCCGGCCGCACACTTGCGTGTGGCCACAGATAACCCGGCTTAAGTGTCCGGCCTCGACCGTCGACAAGCTCTCCTGATCACACTCCGTGGTTCATCTCGAGGAGATCTCACATCATGCGTCACCCTCTCGTGCAAAAGGCGGCCCTGACAGCCGTCGCCGTCGCCATCACCGCGGGAAGTATCGCCGCAGTGGTCGCATCGTCAGCGGACACCGTCGTCAATAGCGCCCGAGGCCACGCCACCCATCCTCGCGGCCACGCCGCCAAGCCCAACCGGTAAACGGAAGGCCCACCGCTCGACCGCATCTCGAGCAGTGCATTTCGAGGGCCGCGTGACGCACGTCAGCGACTGGCTGCACTACCGAGGTCCAGTTGTCCCCTGAGAGATGGCGCAGTCGCGCCGCGCCTCGGAATACCAACCCGTCCGGTGAGGGTGATACCGCCATCGTCCGGCCGCGACGCCCGCGTCACTCACCGGTTCCAGCCGAAGTTGACGCCGCGCCTGTGGTGCAACGGTCGTCCTTTCCGCCCGAAAAACGATCCCTTCCGACACCGTCCAACCTCCTACTGAGACGAAGGTGTGCACCCTGCGAAGGCGCGGTGCCGAAGGCCGCTCGACGGAGCTGAGCTGCTCCCGGGTGCGGGGTGGTCTTCGAGTCAGATCTGGGGGGAGACGCAGCCGTGATGTGCGACGACGCGGTCGTAGAGCGCAACATGGTCTTGGCACATCCGAGACGTGGAGAAGTGACGTTCGACCGCGGCTCGACAGGCTTGTCGGTCGATGGTGCGCGCGTCGTGAATGCGGTGGCTCATGATGTCGGTGTCAGCGCAGAGGTAACCGGTGTGACCGTCTTCGACGATTTCGGGCGCGGCACCGTTTGGGAACGCGAGGACCGGAGTGCCGCAGGCAAGTGCCTCGATCATTACCAGCCCGAACGGTTCGGGCCACTGGATGGGGTTGAGGAGCGCGGATGCGCCGGCCAATAGAGCGAGTTTTTGTTCGTGATCGACTTCACCGAGGTACTCGATGCCGTCACCCAGCAGGGGTCGGACCTGGTCGTCGAAGTAGGCGTGTTCGGTGGCCTCGCGCAGTTTCGCGGCCATCAGCAGCGGGACTTTGGCCCGGCGCGCGGCGATGGCGGCTTCCCGGGCGCCTTTTTCCGGTGCCATGCGCCCCAGGAACAAGACATAGCCGCCGTCGCCTCGCCCGACGGGGAACGCTTCGGGATCGACACCGTGATGGATGACGGCATCGATGTGCAGGTCGGGTGCCGTGGAGGCTTGATGATGGGAAATGGCGACGAGCGCAACCCGACCTTGACTGGCGCGGTACATCGCCGTGAGTTCCTCATTGAACGGACCGTGATTTGTCGCCACGCCCGGCAGGTCGGCGAAACGCCAGGCGTAGAGAGGACCGACGTTCGTGTGGTCGTGCACGACATCCATGGTGCGCAACTCGTCGTAGGCGTGGACGACGTGCTCAATCTCGGTCACGGCATCACCAATGCGGTCCGGCTGCGACCGCTCGAGCACCCATCGGCGCTCCACCGGGCACGTCGAGTCGCCCGTGGTGAAGAGCGTCACGTCGTGCCCCAACTGCTGCAGCCCGCGACCGAGGCGATCCAGAACGGCTTCGGTTCCGCCGTATCCGGTTGGCGGGACTGCCGCCCAGGGCGGCGCAATGATTCCGATGCGCAGCCGTTGCCCCATACCCTCGTCTTTACCCACTGAGGGCACCACATGCGCGGGCGCCGGACACCATGCTGTGCGCGCGCAGCCGGACCGTCAGTGGTAGTGGCGTGCTCAGTATTCTTCGGTGGTGCTGCGCACGACGCGCCGTTCGCGACTCTCGGTGAACACGATGGGCGAGAAGATTGCCGCAGCGAGGACGACTGCGCCGGTGATCACGTACAGCCATCCGTTCCGGTGGCTGACGGCGAGCCAATCGTTGAGACGGTTCGGCAGGGACGTCGCGAGCACGACGATGCCGAACACGAGGGCGACCCCACCGAGGAGCCCAAGCAAGGTGCGTGCGCCACCGGGGACCACGGAGCCGACCACCATCAACGCCCCGAAGGCGAGCTCGATGGCGCCGAGCAACGGACTGTGCGGGAACGACCAGACCAGTTGATGTGGCAGGTCCAGGTGCGCGGTGTTGAAGCCGGTCTGCGCGAGCGCGACGGCGCCCAGCACCGCGAACCCGATCCCAACAATCAACCCAAGGAGTTGCAACGGGCTCCAGAGCGGCATCGCGGCGCGCGTCCTCGGGCGGCCCGCGCGGTAACCGGTCTCCACCGCGGTGGTGCGTGATTCAGGCGGAAGATCGCTCGCGTACGACATGGCGACTCCTCTCCTTCGAGTTGAAGGAGAGCTACCCAGATCGGCGAAGCGTGACACGTACCGCGGCCAACCACACACAATCCGCCGCACCGCCCTGCGGACCTCGCGCAGTTCAGCGCGTGCCGCAGCGTGTTCCGCAGCGCTCGGACCAGCGCGCCTGGGCGTGACGCGAATCGCCTAAGACGCTCTGTATGCCCCGACGTCGTATGAAAGCGGTCCGAAGGTGGTAAGTCGTACTGTCACCCAGACTTCCGCGGCGGGACTTCGTGGTGGGGATTCCCGTGATTCGCAAACTCAGCGCTCTCGTCGCGCTTGCAGCTCTGGCGCTTGGCCTATCGGCGTGTAACGCCCACGTACGCGGCGTCGTCGTGGTGATCGGCGATTCCAACATCGTGCAGGGTTCCACGTCCCTTACCAGCGCGTTGAGCAACCGTGATAACGGTTACGTGCCGGTCCTGTTCGCTCGGGGGGGAGGAGCGATCCGTCAGCCTGACTGTCAGGCGATCGAGACTCTCAAACAACCTTGCACTACGTACAATTTTTGGAAGATCAGATTGAGCGAGGGGCTTCCCAAGATCAACGGTGACGCGTACGTCGTCGAGCTCGGCATCAATGACACGATCAATCCGGGCACGCCCACCACGAACGGCTATTCCGGCTATGACGGAAAGATCGACTATCTGATGGCCTTGTTGCCGTCGGATAAGCCGGTGCTGTGGACGAACCTGCCCTGCGCGATTGAACCGGCGTTGAATCAGACGGGCTGCACG
>JAUZEI010000108.1 GCA_030839105.1 Actinomycetota bacterium | reverse complement strand
CGACGTCGAGCACGCGGTTCATCTGCGTGGTCACGATGACGACGGGGTCGCCGAGCGGTGTGGAGCCCCCTGCGAGTCCGGTGCCGCTGCCCCGCGCGACGAAGGGCCGTCCGTGACGCCGGGCGACGCGCACCGCGGCTGCAATCTCCGCGCCGGAACCCGGAAAGCACACCGCGTCGGCTCGGCCGACCGCGACCCCGGCGTCACGCGCGTACAGCGCGAGCTCGAGCGGTTCGTCACTCGCACGACCCTCACCGACGCAGGCGCGAAGGTCGATCAGGAGTTGCTCATGAGACGGGTCGGAGTGCGCGATACGCCGGATGCTACCGACTAGCGTTGACGATCATGGTTGGAGCGACGCGCGAGTGGATCACTATCCCGATTGCCGGGAAAGAGCGGCGGCAATGGCAGATCGACGTGACGTTCATGGCGTCGTCGTGGCACTGCATCTTCGGTCAGGGATGCCAGGGCGTCCTCACCGAGCCGGCACCCGAACTTGTCCACGGCTGCTGCTCCTACGGCGCGTACGAGTCCGAGAAGAAGGTCAAGGACAAGGTCGAAAAGCTCGCCAAGCGACTCGGTGACGACGAGTGGCAGTTCAAGGAGATCGGTCTCAAGAAGGGCGTATGGCAGAGCGCGGGCAAGGAGGAGTGGCGAACGCGGCTGCACGACGACGCCTGCGTGTTCCTGAATCGCCCCGGCTTCGAAGCCGGCCCCGGCTGTGCACTTCACCTCCACGCACTGAACACCGGCCAACACTTCAGCGACACCAAGCCCACTGTCTGCTGGCAGCTTCCGTTGCGCGCTGTCGACCGCGACGAAGAAGACGAGTCGGTCACGTCGGTGTTGACCGAGTTCGGCCGCGATGGCTGGGGCGAAGGCGGCGAAGAGTTCGCGTGGTGGTGCACCGAGGCCAAAGAGGCCTTCACCGGCGCTGAGCCCGTCTACAAGTCGATGGAACCCGAGTTGCGCAAGATGCTCGGCGACGCGGTGTACGAGGAGATGTCGAAGTACATGGACGTACGGATGACGTCGGGGTCGCCGCCGATGCCGCACCCCGCGCAAGTCCCGGTGTCACTCGGCCGGACGCGCGTCCGTCGTCCGTGACCGACGTCGCCGAGCTGGTCCGCGATCTCGAAGCCGAACAGCTCGAACTGCAGTCGGTCGTCGCCGCGATCGACGCCGACGCGTGGCTCGCGCCGACTCCCGCGTGGGGTTGGGACGTACGCGACACGATCTCGCATCTCGCCGACACGGACGAGATGGCGATCGACACTGTGCAAGGTGGTCCGTACGCGATCAACGATCTGTCCGCACGCGCCGCGTCCGGCGCCGACGTGACGTACCGCGGCGTGCTGAAGGGTCGCCGCCTTGCGCCGTCGGAAGTCGCGTCGTGGTGGACACGAACGTCCGCGGCCGAACGGGCGGTGCTCGGCGCGCTGGCTCCCGATGCCCGTGTGCCGTGGGGCATCGGTATGCGCACGCCTTCACTCGTCACCGCCCGGCTGATGGAGACGTGGGCCCACGGGCTCGACGTGCGCGCCGCCGTCGACGTCGCCCCGGTCGACACCGACCGCCTCGCGCACATCGCCTGGCTGGCCACCCGGGCCTTGCCCTACGCCTTTTCCGTCGCCGGGAAGCCCCCTCCAGCCGAGCCCCTTCGAGTCGAGCTCACCCTGCCGTCGGGCACCCCGTGGATGTCCGGGCCCGAGAACGCGGCCGCTCGCATCACCGGCTCGGCGGGCGAGTACTGCCGGGTATTCGTGCATCGCCTCTCACCTGCCGATACCAACCTGGTGATCGAAGGTGACGCCGCTCGGACCGCGATCGCGGTCGCGCGGGCGTTCCTCTAGGGAGCCGACCGATGCCGCTCTTCTCATTCGAAGGCCTGACCCCGCAGGTCGACGCGGGTGCCTTCGTCGCGCCGACCGCGACCCTTGTGGGTGACGTGATCGTCGAAGCGGGGGCGTCGATCTGGTACGGAGCGGTCATTCGGGCCGATTACGCACCGGTCATCGTGCGGCGCGGCGCGAACGTGCAGGACAACGCCGTCATCCACGGCCCGCCCGGCCTCACAACCGACATCGGACCCGGTGCGACCGTCGGCCACAACTGTGTGGTGCACGGTGCGATGCTCGGCGCGGGCTGCCTCGTCGCGAACGGCAGCGTCGTCCTCGACGGCGCGATCGTCGGGGCGGGCGCCCTGGTCGCCGCGGGCTCGGTCGTCGCCGCCGGCACGAACCTCCCGGCCGGCATGTTGTTCGCGGGCGCACCGGCCACCTTGCGCCGACCGGTCAAGGGCACCGGCGCCGAGATCTGGGTCGAGACGAACCCGGAGGCGTACGCGGAGCTCGCGCAACGGCACCGCACCGGCATCCGCTACGTCGATCCCGAAGCCGGCGACGAATAGCCCGACCCGATCGCCGCTTTCCCTGCCCACTGTTGGCAGGGAAACGTGCGTGGGGCGTCGGTTTTCCTGCCCACTGTTGGCAAGGTGGGCGTCAGCTGCGGGCGTAGACGCCGGCGCCGCCATCGACGACGAGGAGCTCGCCCGTCATCCACGACGATGCGTCGGAGATGAGGAAGAGCGCGCCCGACGCGATGTCGTCGGGCAGACCGAGCCGGCCGAGTGCATGCGTGCGGGCCATCGCTTCCTCGTTCGGCTCCCATAGGGCGCGGGCCATGTCGGTCTTGACCAGGCCGGGCGCGATCGCGTTCACGCGCACGCTCGGTGCGAGCTCCTGCGCCAGCTGGCGCGTCAGGTGAAGCAGGGCCGCCTTGGAGACGTTGTAGGCGCCGATGAACGGGGCCGGCCGCAGACCGCCGACCGACACGACGTTCAGCACCACTCCCCCGTGGTCTTTCATGTGCCGGTCCCACGCCGCGCGGGCGAAGCGCAACGGTGCGGAGATGTTGGCGTCGAAGACCTTGGTCACGGCACCGAGATCCGCGTCCATCAACGGTCCGAAGACCGGATTGATGGCCGCGTTGTTGACGACGACGTCGCAACGCCCGAAGGTCTCGATCATCGCCCCCACGGCGGCGCCGGCCACGTCGGGATCACCGACCGAACCGGCGACCGTCACGACCCGGGCGCCGAGCGCCGAGATCGCGGCCTCTGCTTCTTCGAGCTCGGCCCGCTTGCGGGCCACGATGCAGATGTCGGCGCCCGCCCCGGCCGCCGCCTCCGCGATCGCGCGTCCGATACCCCTGGTTCCACCCGTGACGAGCACCGCCCGCCCGTCGATCCGCAGCGCCGTGGCCGGGTCGATCACAGGTAGAGCCCCGTGCCGCCCTCGCTCCGCGGCGATGCGACGGCGTGCACGTCACGTTCGCGCAGGATCAGGTAGTCGTCGCCCTGGATCTCGACCTCGAAACCGGTATCGGGGGAGAACAGGACGGTGTCGCCCGGCTCCACAGTGCGGACGGTCGGGCCCACGGCCGCGACCTCCGCCCACACGAGGCGGCGGGAGACGTCGGCCGTCGCCGGGATCAAGATGCCGGCGCGTGACTTGCGCTCACCGGCCTCCTTCGACTCGATCACCAGGAGCCGGTCGGCGACCATCCGGATCGAGTGCTTTTCGTGGTCGTCCGCCATCCGGCGCAGGCTAGCGGCGAGGTTTTCGAACCGTCGGCTCACGACGGCCGAGCGGTCGCTCGATGCCGCCTCCGCATCAGGACCGCAGGTAGCCTGCGACCGCTCTTTCCGGGGAGCATTTTCGAGGAGGGTCCTGCAATGTCGCGCCGTTGGAATCCCCGCCGAGATCTGCGTGGCGCACACCTGCATAGTGGGTATGCGCGTCGTATGGGCCGCGCGGTGCCGCTTGCCATCCTTCTCGCGTTCGCGCTCGTGCTCGCAGCCTGTGGCGGCGGCGGAGGCGGCTCCGGTGCGACCAAGACCGCCGCCAACGGCAAGGTCGACGTCGACGCTCGGGATCCGTACAGCTTCGACGTGAAGACGATCAACGCAACGGCGGGGCCGCTCACCGTCACGCTGCACGAGAAGGGCAGCCAGACGCACACGTTCACGATCTCGGATCCGAAGTTCGAGATCACGGTGACACCTGACAAGCCGGTGGCGACGGGCACGGTGACCCTCAAGGCCGGCACGTACTCCTTCAAGTGCTCGTACGACGGGCATGCGGCGGCCGGCATGGTCGGCCAGATCGTCGTCACGTGACCTCGGGTCACGGCCGGTAGATTCGCCGGCACGATGGTGCAGTCAACCCTTCCGCTCGACGCCCGCCACCGGCCGCTGCTCGCGACGCTCGGGGCCTACGTGCGGCTCACGAAACCGCGGGTCATCGAGTTGCTGCTCGTCACCGCGGTGCCGCCCATGGTCCTGGCCCAACAGGGGCTGCCCCGGCTCTCGCTCGTCGCGGCGGTCGTCATCGGCGGCGCGCTCGCCGCGGGTGGCGCCAACACCATCAACTGCTGGATCGAGCGTGACCGCGACCAGTTGATGAAGCGGACGCACAACCGGCCGCTTCCCCAAGGGGAGATTGTCCCGACCCGCGCGCTCGCCTTCGGCATCGTGTTGAACGTCGTCGCGTTCGTCGTGCTCGCGAGCGTGGCGAACCTGCTCGCGGCCGCGCTGACCCTGTCGGCCACGCTGTTCTATGTCTTCGTGTACACCTTGTGGTTGAAGCCCCGCACGGTGCAGAACATCGTCATCGGCGGTGCTGCCGGAGCGGTCCCCGCGCTCGTCGGGTGGGCCGCGGTGCGCAACGGTTTGAGCGTACCGGCCTGGTTGCTCTTCGCAATCGTCTTCTTCTGGACACCCGCGCACTTCTGGGCGCTGGCGATGAAGTACCGCGACGACTACGCCGCGGGCGGCTTCCCGATGTTCCCGGTGGTGTACGGCATCGAGCTCACCACCCGGCGGATCGCGGCGTACGCGACGATCACCGTCGCGTTGACGTTCGCGATGACCCTGACGAACGACGTCGGCCCGTTCTACGCAGCGTCGGTG
>JAUZEI010000099.1 GCA_030839105.1 Actinomycetota bacterium | reverse complement strand
AGTGCACAAAGGTGAGTGTGTCGCGCTGCTCGGCACGAACGGCGCGGGCAAGTCGACACTGATCAAGGCGATCTCCGGCCTCGTCGAGGCGACGAACGGCGCGGTCGTGTTCGACGGACGCGACATGACCTACGCCCCGCCGAACGAGGTCGCGGAGCGGGGAGTAATCGTCGTTCCCGGCGGCCAGGGAGTGTTCCCCACCCTGACCGTCGCCGAGCACCTCCGGCTCGCGGGATGGGTGCACCGCAAGGACAGAGCGCGCGTCGACCTCGCGACCCAGCACGTGCTCGAGCTGTTCCCGATCCTGCGCGAGCGCCTCGCACAGCCCGCCGGCAATCTCTCCGGTGGCCAACAGCAGATGCTCGCGCTGGGCATGGCGTTCATCGAGCAGCCGCGGCTCTTGATGATCGACGAGCTGTCACTCGGCCTCGCACCCGCGATCGTCGAGCAACTGCTGCCGCTCGTGCGCGACATGGCCGCGCAGGGGACGACGATCGTGCTCGTCGAACAGTCGGTCAACCTCGCGCTCACCATCGCGGAGACGGCGTTCTTCATGGAGAAGGGCGAGATCCGGTTTCACGGACCGACGGCGGAGCTGCTCGAACGGCCCGACGTGTTGCGGTCGGTCTTCCTCGAAGGCGCGGCGACGCTCATGGAGGACGGTGAGCCCACCGCGGTGCCGGCGACCGTGCCCGCCTCCCCCGAGACGATTGCCGTTCCGGTAACGAACGGCGCCCTCACCAACGGCGGTGCGAGAAACGGAGACTCGAGACCTGGGATCGGGTCCGACCGCCTCATCCTCGAAGGGGTGTCGAAGCGCTTCGGAGGCCTCGCGGCGTTGTCCGACGTCTCGCTGTCGGCGCGCGCGGGAGAGATCCTCGGGTTCATCGGTCCGAACGGAGCGGGCAAGACCACGCTGTTCGACGTCATCTCCGGCTTCCTGCCCGCCGATGAAGGCACGATCCTCTTCGGCGACGAAGGCGACCGCTACGACATCACGCGGGTCCCGGCCGCCAAGCGCGCTCGTTTCGGCCTCGGGCGTTCCTTCCAGGACGGCCGGCTGTTCGGCTCGCTCAGCGTGCGGGAGACGATCGCACTGTCGTTCGAACGCCATCTCGACGTGCGCGATCCCATCGCCGCCGCGCTGCACCTGCCGTGGGTACTCGACGCCGAGGACGAGGTCGACGACCGCGTCGAGGAACTGCTCGCGATGCTCGGCATCGTCGACTTCCGCGACAAGCTCGTGCGGGAGCTCTCCACCGGAAGCCGGCGCATCGTCGACCTCGCGTGCATCCTCGCGCACGGACCGTCGGTGTTGCTGCTCGACGAACCGTCGTCCGGCATCGCGCAACGCGAGGCCGAAGCACTGGGCCCGCTCTTGTTGCGCATACGCGAACGCACGGGCGCGACGCTTCTCGTCATCGAGCACGACGTCCCGCTCCTGCTCAGCATCGCGGACCGCGTGGTCGCGCTGGACCTCGGCGAGATCGTGGCCGAGGGCACGCCCGAGGAGGTCGTGCACGACGAACGTGTCGTGCAGAGTTATCTCGGTACCACCGGCACCGCGATCGCACGCAGTGGTACGACTACCGACACCTGACACCGATCCGAATCCGAAGAGACCGCAATTCCAGCCAGGGGGAAACCGAATGCAGCCGACCACGTCTCGTAGGCGCCGATCGCCACTGGTGCGCTACGCACCGCTCATCGCGGTCGTGGTGGTCGTCGCGATCGTCGCGATCGCTCTGGCCGTCAGCAGCGGGAGTGACAAGAAACCCGCCGTCGCCACCGGAGGCGGCGGTACCACGCCCGCGAGCGATGTCCCGATCCAGTACGCGGCGGCGAAGCAGGCCGGCACGCTCGCGAACTACACGTGGCAGGACCACTGCGACACCACCACCGGCCTCGTCTCGATACCCATCCTCAACCCCGCGCCGTGCGTGCCGAAGGACGGCGGCAGCGCACCCACTGCCATCTCGCCACCGGCGGTGACTGCCGACACGATCCGCATCGGGTACTACATCAGCAAGCCCGACCCCGTGCAGGACGGGCTGCTCAAGGCGGCGGGCGCGTACGACCCGCCCGCGAACGTCGAGCAGACGTACAAGGACTACGCCCAGATGTTCGCGAGCCAGTACCAGCTGTGGGGTCGCAAGATCCAGATGGTGAAGGTGCAGGGCACCGGCCTCGCAACCGACGAGGTGGCCGCCAAGGCCGACGCCGACAAGGCGGCCAAGCAGCTGCACCTGTTCGCGGTGATGGGCGGACCCGCGCAAGCCGAGAGCTTCGCGGCCGAACTCGCAGCCAATCACGTGTTGTGCATCGGCACGTGCTCCATCGCGGCTCCGCAACGCTTCATCGAGGAACGCTCGCCGTACATCTGGCCGGTCGGTCCGTCGCCGGAGCAGACGAGCCAGATGCTCGTCTCGTTCATCAAGCAGCAACTCGTCGGCAAGCCCGCGCAGTACGCGGGCGACCCCGCGTTCCGCACGCAGAAGCGCACGTTCGCGTTCGTGAGCTACGACACCAACGACGGTCGGTTCAAGGCATCGTGGGACGACATGGTCAAGGAGCTCAAGGACGCGGGTGTCGACCTGAAGCTGCACA
>JAUZEI010000086.1 GCA_030839105.1 Actinomycetota bacterium | reverse complement strand
TTCGCGCCGATGAGGTGGCGAAGCGGACCTGTCGACGGTGGCAACCCTTCGTACGCGCACCCGAATACCCAGTCAAAGGCGCTTGGGTACCACACAGGTCGGTCGGTTTCGTAGGCGGGAAGTGGCGCCCCGCCAACGGCCACGACCCCGAAGTGCTCGTAGACGCGCAGCAGCTGCTCGAGCCAGTCGGATTCGGCCCACGCATCATCATCGAGAAACGCGACGACCTCTGAGGTAATCGCCTCTACCGCTGCATTTCGAGCCGATCCTCCGCCGAAGCGCCGGGTGACCCTATGGGCCTTGACATCTGCGTGGCACCCGTGGAGGTGATCGGCGAACGGATTTGCCAGCGCTCGTACCGGCGGCTCGGCGGCGTCCTTCCAGCGGGCGCAGGCAAGTCCGAGGAGCTCGTTGTTGTTGTCAACAGAGATCACGATTTCATCTGGCGCAACTGTCTGTCGGCGGACCGAGTCCACGGCTTTGATGAGCAACGGCCAGCGGTCCAGCGTAAATGTCGGAATAACGACCGAAACGGTGAGCGTGGTCATGCTCTTGCCCCAGATCCGATAGCTGGTTCAGCAGGTTGGGAAACGCCGTCGAAGGCGGGACGAATGGTGCCGGCCGGACCAGTCCGAGCACCGAGTCGGACCGCAACGGCAGGCGGACACCAGTCGCCTCGGCGACACGGAGTACGCCGTGGGCGAGGTGCCACGGCACCGCTACGAAGCGGCAACGACGGCCCGCTCGGGTCGCCAGCGCCGCCACGATCTGCCGGAACGTCATCGGCCGCGGCTGCGCGACACCGAAGACCTCCGGGGCCCACGAGGGGGCTTCCAGGATCGCGACCGCGACGCCCGTCAAATCCTCGGCGAGGACGGGGAACTGGCGGGCGTCTGCGCCGATGATCGGCACCAGCGGGAGCTTCGTGAAACGAAGCAGGACGCCGACGAGGCCGCCGTCAGCGGAGCCGTAGACGAGCCCTGGCCGGATGGCAATCCCGCCGCTGCGGATCGTCAACTCCTCGATCGCGAGCTTCGCCTGGCCGTACAACTGCTCGGTGCCGACGTACGCGGACATGCTGGAAAGAACGAGCATGCGTGGTATGCCCGCCTGTCGAGCGGAGTCGAGCAATGCGGAGGTCCCGTCGACGTTGACCAGCCAGACGTCGCTTCGGCTGCGCTGGGAGAAGTCGTACGCGCAGTGCACAAGCGCGTCCGCCTGATCCAGGACGTCAGCCGGCGGCCGGTCGCTGAGCGTCCACGCGACGGCTCGGTCGCCTGGCCGCGGTCTCCGGACCAGCGCCACGGTGGTCCAGCCGGCGGACTCGAGCCGAGATCGGATGATCGAGCCGATATAGCCGTATGCACCTGTGATGAGCGCGGTGCCAGACACGTCACTCGAGCTCGCACAGCGCCGAATCGGCGATCCGGTGTGCATTCGCCATTACAGTGAGGGTGAACGTTGTCGCCGGCACCGACGGAAACACAGAAGCATCGACCAAGTGCACGCGGGACCACGGTGCGATCCGCCCGAAGAGGTCGCTGCCGAAGCGCCCGGCAGGTTTGTGGGCGTGTGGGAAGACGCCGCCCCAGTGATAACTCTTGCCGGTCGCCGACACCGTGAGCATCGCCAATCCCGGCCAGAGATCAAGCCAGCGCGCGGAGCACGCAACCCGCGCGAGCACGGTGCGAAGCATTGGGTTCTGAACGAATCGATGGCACTCGGGGGCGATCGTCAGCGACGGCAGCTCCCACGGCGCGCGCGGCGGGTGCACCTGCATCGTGAACGTCGGCGATGCCCACGAGGGGAGATAGCCGATTGCGACCGAGACCCGGCGAAGCAATTGTCCGCGAATGCCATGCGCCCAGTTGCCCTTCAAGAATGCAGGCAACGCGTCGGAGAACGCTGAGTTATACGTATAGAAATGCAGTTGGGAGAGATCGCGCCCGACCGAGTCGAGGCTTATGACCATGTTGAATTGGTTTAGTGTGAAGTCCGCAGCGTGACGCGGATCGGCCCGTGTCGCCCGCGAGAAGAACGGCAGCGCGAACTGTCGCGACTCGTGGACGACGGCTGGAGTGTCGAACAAGCGGAGTGAAGACATCGCAAGGCGAGCCGTACCGACGGCTCCGCAAGCCAGGAACACACGGTCGGCAGTGAATCGCTGACAGCGCCCGGTCCTGATCTCCCGGGCGATTACTGTGGCTCGGCCATCCGCTTCCTCCACGGCGACCGCCAGAAGCCCACCGTGGTAGGTGATCTGACCGTTTGCCCGCAGCTCGTCCATCGTCTGCGAGGCGGAGTAGATGAGCAGATAGGGGCAACCTGTCATGCACAGCCCGCACCGGACGCAGTCGGCGGCCTTGAACGCCAGCCGGGCGCGGCCAAGGACGATTCCGTGACGCGCCAATCTGTTCCGGTGGCGCGCATACCGCGCAAGGACCAAGCTGCTTCGCTCCGACAACCGCGGGAGCGGCGTCGAAGTTCCGAAGATCGGGAAGAGCTCGGCCAAGTCGTCCTGCTCCGCGGCATGGGGGACGTGACGGAGGATGCTCGCGTAATGCCGGTACATCTCATCGGCTCCGACTGGCCAGTCATGAAACGTCGCAGCGGTGAACGGCATGATCTGAGCGCCCCAGACGTTGCTGAAACCACCGTATGCCCCCGAGACGAGAGCCCTGTTCACCTCGCCGGAAGCCGTCAACTCTCCACGCTGGCCGGTGTCTCGGAATGGGAAGTCGGACCCGAACGAGCGCTTCTCGGGCAGGCCGCCCAGGTCTGAGGCCGCCGGCAAGCCGCTGATCATCGCCAGATCTCCGGCTTCCCAGCGCTCAGGAGGGAGTGAGCCCATCCGCAGGCGAGCCTGCTGATTCGCGTCGCCAAGTCTCGTGCCGACATCGATTACCGCGACATGGACGCCGGGGCAGTGGGTTGCGGCCAGGGCAGCGCCCGCGGCGGCGGGCCCCGACCCGACAATCAGAACTTCCCGCGTCATCGCGAGAGCTCGGGGACGGGAACCGCGGACGGCCGGTCCATGCGTGGCGGCTTCAGTTCGCGTATGACGGTCGGTGACATGACCCCCACCTCGAGCGTCAGCGCCGCGAGCGCACCCAGGGCCACCCACGTGAGTCGCCCATA
>JAUZEI010000048.1 GCA_030839105.1 Actinomycetota bacterium | reverse complement strand
TCTGGATCTTGACGTCGTACTGATCGGACCACACGAACGGCACCGGCGCGAACGGCACGGTCGCTCCGGGCGCAGCGAGCAGGCGCTCGGCCGCGGCAACGCCCTGCTCGGTCGCGTTGGTCCAGTGTTCGAGCCGCATCAGTGCGCCGTCGAAGAGGGGATTCGGCCACCGGGCGACATCGCCCGCCGCGACGATCCCGGGCGCGGCGAGACAGGTCGCGTCGCACACCACACCGTTGTCGAGGGTCAGCCCCGACCCCTCGAGCCAGTCCGTTTCCGGTACGACACCCACCCCGACGACGACCACATCGGCCTCGACGATCGAACCGTCGCCGAGTCGGACCCCGCGCACCTGTCCCTCGCCGTCGTCCGCGATGCCGTCGACCTGGACGTCGGTGCGCAGGTCGACGCCGTGGTCGCGGTGCACCGCGGCGATCACCGCTCCGAGCTCGGGACCCAGCCCGCGAACCATCGGCTGCGGCAGCATCTCCAGCACGGTCACCGCGAGACCGCGGGCGCGGCACGAAGCGGCGATCTCCGCGCCGATGAACCCGGCGCCGATCACGACGACCTTCGGAGTCCCGCCGAGCAGCTCGCGCAGCGCGAGCGCGTCGTCGAGGGTGCGGAGCGTGAAGAGTCCGGCGAGATTCGGTTGGCCTGGGAGCCGACGCGGCGTCGCGCCGGTCGCGATCACCAGCCCGTCGAACGCGACTCGCTCGCCGTCGTGCAGCTCCACTTCGTGGGCGTCCGGGTGCAGGGCGACCGCGCGCGCGTCGAGGCGCCAGTCGAGATCGAGGTCCTCGACACCCTGCTTACGCAGGACGAGCTGATCCGGTTCCCAGTCGCCGCGCAGCAGCTCTTTCGACAGCGGCGGCCGGTCGTACGGAAGGTGCGGTTCGGCGCCGATCGCGACAACGCGTCCGTCGAAGCCCTCGCGCCGCAATGTCTCGGCCGCGCGCAGCCCCGCGAGCGAGGTCCCGACGATCGCGACGGACTTCATCGCAGTGGGCCGCATAGCCCGTCGAAGCTACCAACTGGCCGGAATCCTGACGTGGCCGTCATACTTACGGCCGCTCGCCCGCCCCCAGTGTGGAGCCGCCGCATGCCGAAGCCGAAGCCGTCCGCTCCCCCGTCACCGGGTTTTTCGACTGCACCCCCACCGCAAGGCGCGCCGGCGATCGACGTTTCCGGACGTCCGCTGCACCTGCGTGAGGTCGACATCGGAGCGTTCCTGCACCCGAAGACGATTGCGGTGATCGGAGCGTCGGAGGCATCGGCGAAACCCAATACCGCGATGACGCGCAAGTTCTCGCAGTGGGCCGAGAAGAACGGGGCCACGTTCTATCCGGTGCACCCGGAACGCGAGTCGGTGCTCGGATACACGTGTTACAAGTCGGTGTTCGACATCCCCGGCGACATCGACCTCGCGATCATCCTGACCGGTCGTGCCGAGGAAACCTTCGAGGAAGTGCTGAAGCGCGGGGCCAAATTCGCGGTGATCTTCGCGGCCGGGTTCTCGGAAACCGGGACCGAGGGCACGAAGCGCGAACGGCGCCTCGAGAGGATGGTGGAGAGCGGCGACGTGCGCCTGCTCGGCCCGAACACGAACCTCAACGCGTTCGAGGACTTCCGCCAGGATCTGGAGGGTCCGTCGATCGCACTCGTCACGCAGTCGGGACATCAGGGCCGACCCGTGTTCCAGGGCCAGGAGGTCGGTATCCGCCTCACGCACTGGGCCCCGACCGGCAACGAGGTCGACCTCGAGTTCGCCGACTTCGCCCGCCACTTCGCCGACCAGCCCGAGGTCGGCGTGATCGCGTGTTACATCGAGGGTTTCAAGGACGGTCGCACGCTCATGCTCGCGGCCGACCATGCGGCCGAGCTGAAGAAGCCCATCGTGATCGTGAAGGTGGGCAAGACCGCGGCCGGCCGCTCGATGGCGCAGTCGCACACCGGGCACCTCACGGGCTCCGACGCGGTGACGTCGGCCGTCTTCCGCCAATTCGGCGTGACGCGCGTCGACGGGCTCGACGAATTGCTCGAAGTGTCCATGGCGTTCGCGCGCACCCAACCCGCGAAGCCGCCCGCGTGGGCGAAGGCGAACAAGCAACCGGGCGTCTGTGTTTACGCGATCTCGGGCGGCACCGGCGCGCACATGGCCGACGTGCTCGCCGACTCCGGACTCCGGCTTCCCGACCTGACGAAAGACTCGCAACGCCAGCTGCACGACGGCCTGATCCCGTCGTACCTGCGCGTGTCGAATCCCGTCGACTGCGGTGGTCCGCCGGTCGCCGACGCGCGGGGCCGGAAGATCCTCGACGTCATCCTCGCCGACAAGAACATCGACATCGTGGTGATCCCCATCACGGGCGCAGTGGTCATGTTCAGCGAGCCGTTCACGCGCGACATCATCGCCGCCGCCCAGACCACGACGAAGCCCGTGTACGTGGTGTGGGGCGCGCCCGCGGGGACCGACGACACGTACTACAAGCGGCTGCTCGACGGCGGCCTTCCGGTGTTCCGCACGTTCCACAACTGTGTCGCGGCGGTGAAGAGCTACGCCGACTACTGGACCTTCTCCGCGCGCTACACGTCGCCGTTCGCAAGCGCGCCGGTCGAGCCGCTGCCCGCGGCACGCAAAGCGAGCAAGATCCTCGACGGGGTGCCGTCCGGCGAAGCGCTCTCGGAGTGGAACTCCAAGAAGCTGATTCGCGCCTACGGCATCAAGACGTCGAAGGACGTGCTGTGCGCATCCGCGGCAGAGGCGGTGCGCGCCGGCAAGGCCATCGGGTTCCCGGTCGTGATGAAGGTTTCGTCGCCCGACCTCCTGCACAAGAGTGACGTCGGCGTCGTCAAGGTCGGCCTCGGCTCCGCGGCCGAAGTGCGCGGCGCGTACGACGAGCTGCTGCGCAAGGCGGCGAAGGCCAATCCGCTCGCCCGGCTCGACGGCGTCATGGTGTGCGAGATGGTGAAGGGTGGGGTCGACACGCTGATCGGCGTGACGACCGACGAATTGTTCGGGCCCGTCGTCACCGTCGGCCTCGGCGGCATTTTCGTCGAGGTGCTCGGAGATGTGACCTTCCGGGTGCCTCCGTTCGACGAAGCGGAAGCCCGCCGCGCGCTCGAGGAGCTGAAGGGCTTCAGGATGTTCGAGGGCGTGCGCGGCCAGCCGGCCGTCGATGTCGACGCGCTGGTCGATACGGTCATGCGGGTGCAGAGACTCGCGCTCGACCTCGCGGGCGAGGTTCGCGAGCTCGACATCAATCCCCTCGTTATCCGGCCCCGCGGCGCGGTGGCACTCGACGCATTGGTGGTGAAACAGTGAGTGAAGCTGTTGGAGATCCGGACGAGTTGCTAACTCGTCTCGAGAACGGCGTGTTGTGGTTGACGATCAACCGCGCCGACAAGGGCAACGCGATCCCCTTCTACGTGCGTGACCGGCTCATCGACGCGTTTCGCAACGCGCACTGGGACGTCGGTGTACGCGCGGTGGTACTGACGGCCGCGGGTGAACGTCACTTCTGCACGGGTGCCGACCTCTCCGTTCCGCAGCCGCAGCGGGGGACGAAGCCTGCCGAAGCACCTGACCGTGTCGTCGGATCGGCGATCAACATGATGCGCGCCGGCTTCCAGCAGCTGATGACGGCGATCCAAGATTGCGAGAAGCCGGTCATCGTCGCCTTGAACGGCACCGCGGCCGGCGGCGGCGGGATGCTCGTGCTGGCCGCCGACCTCGTGATCGCCGCCGAGAACGCCAAGCTGATCCAGGTGTTCGTGCGTCGGGGCCTCGTGCCCGACGGCGGTGTCGCCTACCTGTTGCCGCGTGTCGTCGGCATGCACAAGGCCAAGGAGCTGATCTTCTTCGGCGACGACCTTTCCGCCGCCGACGCGGCCACGTTGGGCATCGTCAACAAGGTCGTTCCCGCGGCCGAGTTACAGAGCGCGGCGAAGGACTGGGCGGAGCGGCTCGCGGCCGGGCCGACCAAGGCGATCGGTTGGGGCAAGAAGCTGCTGCACGACGCGTCCGAGCTCTCGCGCCGCGACCTGCTCGAGGAGGAAGCGATGATGGTCGAGCTCAACTCGTCGACGGTCGACTCCGGCGAAGGGGTCGCGTCGTTCCGGGAGCGCCGCGCGCCGGAGTGGAAGGGCTGGTAGCAGGTGCCTCGTCAACCGGCAACCGGGTTGATCAAGAACCAGACCGCGGTCGCGGGCCTCGGGCAGACGACATTCGGCAAGGGCCTGCCCGACACCGAGCTGTCGCTCGCGTGCCAGGCCGTCTCCATCGCGCTCGACGATGCGGGGATCGAACCGTCGGAGGTCGACGGCATCGCGTCGTACACGATGGAGCCCAACCGCGAGGTCGACGTGGCTCGCAACGTGGGGTTCGGCGATGTCACGTGGTTCGCGCAGGTCGGGTTCGGCGGCGGCGCGGGGTGCGGCGTCGTCGGTCAGGCGGCGATGGCGGTCGCCACCGGCCAGTGCTCGGTCGCGGTCGCCTGGCGGGCGCGCAAGCGCGCATCGGCGGCGAGCCGGCCGTGGGCCCAGGCTGCGGCGCGCCTTTCCGACAGCCAGCAATGGTCGCGGCCCTTCGGGGTGATCCGCCCGGTTGACGAGATCGCGATGCTGACCCGCCGCTACATGCACGAGTACGGCGGCACGCGCGATCACCTCGCGAACATCGCAATCGCCTTCCGGAAGCACGCGGCGCGCAACCCCGGCTCCACGATGGGGCACAAGCCCATGACGCGCGCCGACTACATGAACGCGCGCTGGATCTCGGAACCGCTCTGCCTGTTCGACAACTGCCTCGAGACCGACGGCGCGCTTGCGGTCGTGGTCGTGTCCGCGGAGCGGGCGCGTGACCTGAAACAGCCGCCCGCCTACATCCACGCCTTCGCACAGGGCCTGCCTCCACAACACCAGACGATGACGAACTACTTCACCGACGACCCCTTGCGCGGCCCCGCGTGGGCCGCGGCGAAACGCATGTGGGAGTTGGCCGACGTCACCGCCTCCGACGTGAAAGTCGCACAGCTCTACGACGCGTTCAGCCCACTCATCATCCTCTCGCTCGAGGGATACGGCTTCTGCGACCGGGGCGAGGGTGGTCCGTTCACCGACGATGGCAACATCGAGTGGCCCAACGGCCGACTGCCCGTGAACACCTCCGGCGGCGGCATGTCGGAGGCGTACGTCCACGGCTTCAACCTTGTGCTCGAAGGCGCCCGCCAGATACGCGGGACGTCGACGGCCCAGGTCGAAGGCGCCGACGTGTCGTTGGTGACGAGCGGCGAAGGTGTGCCCACGTCCGCGATCCTGTTCACGAAGGACGTGTGAGGGATGGAAACCGGCTGGCTCCTCCCCGACCTCGAAGATCCCGAGAGCAACGAGTTCTGGGCCGGGTGCGCGCGGGGCGAACTGCTCGTACAGGCCTGCGCGGCGTGCGGCGCATGGCGCATGCCGCCTCGACCGATGTGCGCGGTATGCCGCTCGACCGCGGTCCGCTGGGAACCGACTACCGGACGGGGCCGGGTGTGGTCGTTCATCGTCCCCCACCCGCCGCTGCTGCCGGCGTTCGCGGAGGTCGCGCCGTACAACTCGATCATCGTCGAGCTCGACGACGATCCGGGCATCCGCTTCGTCGGGAACCTCGTAGCGAGTGCGCACGGCGCAATCAACGAGATCGACCCGGCCACGATCACCATCGGTGAGCCGGTCCGCGTCGTGTTCCACCACATCGAGGACGTGACCCTCCCCCGCTGGGTCCGGGCGTAGTCGTCCCGGGTTCGCCGGTCGACCGGATCGGCGCGCGGGCGTTCCGCGGCTACGGCGTTCCACCGGACTTGCGGTTTTGCGCTGCGTTTACGTGGCACCGTCACGCTTCACGAACCCCGGCCCCTTCGTCCCGGTCGACAAAGGACGAAGGGGTCGGGGGCATCCGGGCGGGAACGGTGGAAGATCCCGGCCGTGTGCTGAGCAGGCGCACCGCGTCGAGTCACTGGCTCGACGTGCGATGTCGGTCCGGTGGCGGAGGGCGATCCGCTGCCGGACTGGACCTGCGTCCGAGGCCGTGCGATGCCGCTTACCACCGTCGTACCGCCGACGATCCTTCGATCGACGACCGACGACGAGAGCGAATTGGCTCCGGACGGACAACCGATGGCGCTAGCCGAGCGGCCGGGTGGCGGCGATCTTGGCGGCGCGGATGAGGCGGGCCGCTACTTCTCTCGCAAGGATGCGCGTGCGGACGGTACCGACGAGCGAGACCTCGGATAGCTGCGACAAGACCTGCGTGCGCGCGCCGGCGTCGAGCTTGGCCCAGAGCTCGCTGCGGGTGTCGAGCGGGATATGGCAAAGCGCGACCGCGACTGTCATGGGCTGGCGCTCGGTCAGCTGACCGAACACGGTCGCAACCCGTCCGAGCGGATGACGGTCGACGATGTGGAACGAGCAATCGTCGGCGTTGTGCGCGGCGAGAACCGGCCAGTCGACGCCGGGAGCGACGGCCCCGTTCCCTGCATCCGGACGTTGTCGGCAGCGCAGACGGGTTCATGTAGCGCACCCGCCGATCCGGACGCGTCTCGGCCCCGACCGATGTCGGGGCCGATCGCCGTTCGACCGCAGCGGGGGTCCGCAGTCGACTCTTGCAGGGTGAAGCGGGTCGGGTAGTGCCGTGTCCGCGGCGTACCCGGCACTACGGGGCCTAGGCGGCCTGGCGGGCGTCCTCGTGCTCGAAGCCGTGCTCGTCGCGCAGCGCGTCGAGCGTGCGCTCCCACCGGAGCTGCGAGACCAGCCATGACATGGCCTGCGCCTTGGGCTCGTTTCGTGTGTTTGTCGCCATGACGACTCCCTTCGACACCGCTCGGTA
>JAUZEI010000043.1 GCA_030839105.1 Actinomycetota bacterium | reverse complement strand
ACAGGTGGTTTGCCCACTTCGGCGCGAGTGGCCGCACCGTGTCGACGCCGATCGCACTCTGGGCGATCTCTTCTTTCGCCTCGCCGCAGATCATCTTCGCCGACAGGGACGGATTCGGTCCTGCGACCTCGAGGCGGACCGTCGTCGTCGTCACCGACGACCTCGTCCTGCTGGTCTTCGAGTCGCTACCGCACCCGACCGCGAGCACGGCGATCAGCCCGACCGTTGCCACCACCACCACACGCTTCGACAGCATTCGATTCGTCGCCTCGTCTTCCCCACATCACTGCGTCTCCGCGACCGTAGCGCCCGATTCCGAGAATGACAGAAAGTTGTCACCGAAGGTGGTCGCGAGTGTCACGCGATGGTCACGCCCAAACCGTTCGCGGAGCGGCGGCGGTCCGTAGAATTGCCGTAAGCATGAGGCGCACGAATCTCCGACGAGGCACGGTCGCACTCGGCGCGCCCGCGCGCCTCCTCCTCGCGGGTGCGGTCGGTGCCCTGTTGCTCCTCGGAGCGTTGCACCCGTCGGCTGCCGGCGCCTCTCCCCTCGCTCAGGACCCGGGTCACGAGCACTCGGCGTACTTCGTCCAGCATGGGGCCGCAGTCGCGCCGAACGCGACGAACCCCACGCGCTCGCACCGCCTCGCGCTCCTAGGCGCGTTTCTCGTAGCCGCGGTCGCGGCAACCCTCGCCGCGCGGGGCATCGGATCGCGCGAACGCCGCACGGCGCGGCGACGCGTCGAACAGTTCCACATACGGCGCCGCGGTCCTCCGCAACTCCTCGTCGCTCTCGTCACTCACTGAATTCACTGAGTCGACCGCGCCGGCTTTTCGCCGGCCGACATGGAGGTACGCGACATGGAGCTTCTCGATGCTCCTTTCGAGCCGTCTTTCGAGACGCTCGACGAGATCGACGGCGTCGTCGTCGTTCGCTGGCCCGAGGATGCCGCGCGGGCGGCCGAGCTCGAGCGCATCGGTTCGCCGCGCTTGTTCCTCGTGGCGCCGGAGGCAGACGCGCCGGAGATGTCCGACGAGTTGTGCGCCTGGGTGCGCCTGCCCGCTCACGAGCGCGATGTGCAGGCACGCATCGTCGAGCTGCGGAGTCGGGCCAGCATCGCCCGGCCCATTCTCGGCGACCACGGCTTGCTGTGGCGCGGCAAGGAATGGGTCGCGCTCTCGCCCATCGAGGCGCGATTGACCGCGGCGTTCGTGGCCCGTCCGGGACGTGTGCTCTCGCGAGCCCGGCTCGAGCGGACCGGATGGCCCGACGGCACGCCCAACGATCGTTCCGTCGATGCTCGCATCAAGGCCTTGCGCCGGCGGGTCGCGCCGATCGGTCTGCGCATCCACACCGTGCGGGGCCAGGGATACATCGCCGAGATCCAACCGGTTCCGGACGCCTGACCACTTCGGCCCGAGCAGCACGTCAACAATTCACGATTGAGTTGCGACTGAACTGACGAGGGGGACCGGCGCCGGTGCCGGTCCCCCTCGGTTTGGTCGTGTACATCTGTAGCTGTGAGATTGCCGCTCAGAGCGCGTCGGTGCCGGTCTCCCCAGTCCGGATCCGCACGATCCGCGAGAGCTCGGTGACCCAGATCTTGCCGTCGCCGATCTTGCCCGTCCGGGCGGCGCCGGCGATCACGTCGGCGATCTTGTCGGCGTCCGACGCGTCGCACGCGATCTGGATCATTGTCTTCGGAACGAAGTCGACCTTGTATTCCGAACCGCGGTACACCTCCGTGTGTCCACGTTGACGTCCGAAACCTTGCACTTCCGACATCGTGATCCCGTTGACGTCGATGCCCTTCAGGGCAGTGGTGACCTCCTCGAGTCGATGCGGCTTGATGATGGCTGTGACGAGATGCATCAGGTTCCTCTCAGTCGCCTACGCCGATGGTGTGGTCGCGATCGGTTGGAACCTTTGCCCCCCTGGGCGCGGATCCCGACGGGATCGCCGAGTGGCCCATGTAGGCGAACTCGGGGTGGAACGCCGGCGCACCGTGCTCGTGGATGTCGATACCACCGAGCTCGACCTCTTCGGAGACCCGCAGCACACCCATCGCCTTGACGGCGAACATCACGACCATTGCAACCGCGAACACTCCGATCGTGACGACCGCACTGCCGATGACCTGCGCCACAAGTTGTTTGGTCCCACCTCCGTAGAACAGGCCGTCGACCGTCGTCGACGTATCGGCGCCGGTCGTGCCCGGCAACCCGTACTGTCCGGTCGCGAACAAACCGAGACTGATCGTGCCGAAGATGCCGCATGCACCGTGCACCGCGACCGCGCCGATGGGGTCGTCGACGCGTAGCCATTCGACGAAGTCGACCGCGAGGACCATGACGACCGAGGCGATGAGACCGATACAGATCGACCCGAACGGGGACACCCAATAACACGGACAGGTGATCGCAACGAGCCCCGCCAGGAACCCGTTGATGCTGATGCCCGTATCCCACTTGTGTGAGCGGGGGTAGGCGAACAACATCGCCCCGAGACCACCCGCGCACGCAGCAAGTGTGGTGTTGGTCGCCACCCGGCCCATCCCGGTGAAGTCCATGGCCGACAACGTGCTGCCGGGGTTGAATCCGTACCACCCGAACCAGAGGATGACGCCGCCGAGTGCGGCGAGCACCATGTCGTGACCCGGGGGCATCCCTCCACCGTCTCGCTTGAACTTTCGACCGAGGCGCGGCCCGAGGGCAATCGCACCCGCGAGCGCGATCATTCCGCCGACCGTGTGGACGACCGTGGAACCCGCGAAGTCGCGGAACGGGGTCTTCATGGTCGCGAGCCAGCCGTCGGGTCCCCAGATCCAGTGGCCGACGATGGGGTAGATGAACCCGCTCACGGCCGTGCTGTAGATGAGGTCTCCCCCGAATGCAGTCCGACCGACCATCGCACCCGAGGTGATGGTGCTGCAGGTGTCGGCAAACGCGAACTGGAACAAGAAGAACGCGAGGAACGCGATGCCCGTCGAGCCGTAGGTGGCGGGCGCGTTGTTCAAGAAGAAGTACGAGTGCCCGATCCATCCGTTACCCGTACCGAACATGAACGCGAAGCCGAATGCCCAGAAGAGCACGCCGCACAGACAGGTGTCCGCGATGCACTCGAGCATGATGTTCGAGACTTCTCGCGTTCTCCCGAAGCCCGCTTCCAACATCATGAAGCCGGCCTGCATGAAGAACACGAGGAAGGCCGCCACCAACACCCAGACCGTGTTGATGGGGTTGACGATGTCGTCCGCCT
>JAUZEI010000042.1 GCA_030839105.1 Actinomycetota bacterium | reverse complement strand
TGGTCGGGTCGCCGAACCCGCGCGTACTTCGCGTGTGCGCACCGCAGCGCCGACGGGTTCGTCCGGCTGCTGGCCGACGCGCCGGGCGCTTCGGAGCTCGAATCCGAAACGAGGCAGTCCTTCGACGACGCTCGCCGCTGACCCGCGCCACCGGACCCGGGGACCGCGCGCCCGCCCGCGTACGCGTAGCTTGCTGCCAGACGGCGAGCGAACGTCGTGATTCGCGAGCGGCAATTCACGAGCGATCGGAATCCACATGAGACTCACCGGTACGGGCGTCTGGTCCGGACACCTGCGCTACGGCGACGCCGGACTGATCTCGGACGCCGCCGCCGAGCTCGACGAGCTCGGTTACAGCGCGGCGTGGATACCCGACGTCGGCGGAGACGTACTCGCATCCGTCGAACAACTCCTGCGTGCCACCGCTCACATCACGGTCGCGACGGGGATCCTCAACATCTGGATGCACGACGCGGGCGAGGTTGCGGATCGACGGGCGTCGTGGGACGACGACTGGCAGCGGCGCTTCCTGCTCGGACTCGGCGTCAGCCACGCGCCACTGATCGATCACGAGAACCCGGGCCGCTACCAGAAGCCGTACTCGAAGATGGTCGAGTTCCTCGACGGACTCGACCGAGCCGAGGTTCCGTTCCCGGTCGACGCGCGCGTCCTCGCCGCACTGCGCCCACGAATGCTCGCTCTCGCCCGCGATCGCGCCGCGGGCGTGCACCCCTACTTCGTGCCCGCCGAACATGTCGCGAAGGCACGGGAGGTCGTCGGCCCCGACAAGCTCGTCGCGGTCGAGCTGGCCGTGGTGCTCGACTCCGACCCGTCGACCGCGCGCGAAACCGCGCGCCGCCACACCGCGGTGTACGTGAACCTGCCGAATTACACGAACAATCTGCGCGACTTCGGGTTCGGCGACGAGGACTTCGCCGATCGCGGCAGCGATCGCCTGGTCGACGCCATCGTCGCCTGGGGAGATCTCGACACCATCGCGCGGCGAGTCTCGGCGATGCGGGAGGCGGGAGCCGACCACGTCTGCATCCAGGTCATCCGACGCGACGACGAGATGCCGCGCGCGGATTGGCGCGAGATCGCGCCGGCACTCGTCGGGCACTGACGGCCGACGCATCCGGCGCGCACGGCAACGACTATCCGAGTCGCCGCTGCGACTCCGGGTTCGTAGGCCGGGACAACGAACATTCCTCCTCGATCCGAGGAGCTGCGCCGACGACCGTTCAGTGCGAGAAGGAGTACCAGGCTTCGCGACCGAGGAACGCCGCGATGAGCGCCGCCGCCGCCGCGTCCGACCACCACCAGCCGAACGCACCGTCCACGACGAGTCCGAGCAACACGGCGATGGCGAGGCCCGCGCCGGTCGCCGTGAGAACACCGTCTCCCCGCAGCGCCGCACTTTCCAACCGGCGCGCGAGCCGGAACTTCGCGACCGCGAGGAAAGGCAATACGACGATCGACGCGATGGCGATGAAGATGCCGGCCGTCACGCCGTCGGGCTCGGCTCCCGTCGCGAGCGCTCGGATCGCCTGGGCCGCGACGTACACCGCCACGACCGTCAGCGTCACTGCGATGAACCAATGCGCGACCCGTTCGACGCGCCGGGCACGATCCGGATCGCGCCGCACGACTTCGAAGCGCCACACCAGGACCACCGACGCCGAGCCGTCGACGATCGACTCGAGACCGAGCGCGACGAGCGCGAGGGCGTGGGCGGCCACGCCCGCGATGACGGCGACAGCGCCGACGACCAGCGACCACGCCACCGACACGATGGAAAGGCGAATCGCAGCCGTGAGGAACGAGCGACGCCCGCTCAAGTTCGACCCGGATCGGGTTGACGCGGATTCGGTCGCACGGCACCTCGAGAATTGGTCGGACGATTGCCGACCAGACTTCCCGGCGCACCGAATCGCAGCGTAGTTGACCCGCGTCGACGAGCAAACGCGCGTAGCGGATCTTGCGACCGCCGCGGGTGCCCGTGAAGCGCCGAGGACAATCTCGCCGTCATGCGACAACTCACACCCGATGCGAGCTGACGCCAGGCCGGGCGTCGGTCGATCAGTCGGCGACGACGGCGCGCGCGATGTCCTCGACGACTCGTACCGCCGCCGCTTCCCGGCTCGAGAGGTCGAACCTCTCCGCGAGGTAACCGGGCGCGTTGTAGCTCAGGAACGCCCGGTCGTCGTCGCCGGCCCAGATGAGCAGTTTGAGTGGCAGGTCGAGCGCGATGAGCGGGTGCGCGCGCATCAGTGGCGTCCCCACTCTCGGGTTCCCGAACATGATGACCTTGGTGTCGGGCATGGTGAGACCGACCTCGTCCGCCTTACCGCTGTGGTCGATGACGGTGAAAAGGTCGAGCCCCAGGCTCTCGACGCGCGCCAGGACGCGGCGGAGGAGCTCATCGACCCCGCCCGGGCGCTCGAGGGTGACGACACCGGAGACGGTATGAGCACTCGGAGTGTGGTCGTTCGAGCCGGGAGCATTCGGGGTCATAGTCGCAAGGTACAAGGATCAGCGCGTCGTCGAACCCCGAGACCGCGTAGTCGCGTCTCGGATGGTTCGACGCGAACGCCCCGACGAGAAAGTCCGGCGCGGAGTGGGCGGCATAGTCGAGCAGCGCCGTCTTTCCGATCACCTTTCACCGATCACGGCCGGCCGGCCGCGTCCCACGCTCGGTGCGTCGCGAGAACGCGGTCCCACAATCGATCGAGCGCTTCCGGGGGGCTCGCGCCGAAATGAAGGCCGAACTCGTCGGCGAGCACTCCGAACCAGTCGCTCCTGTGAGTGAGGGGTTCCGACGACGACGCGCCGGAGCCGACGCGCGCCAACACGAGCCCCCGCACGACATCGACACCGGTGGCGTCTCGATGTTCCGTCATCGCGACCTGTAGGAAAGGTGACTCCGCGGACGTCGACAGCCACTCGTGCTTCGCGGCGAAGGCAGTCATCTCGGCTTCGGCCGCCATCCAACTCATGCCGGCGAACCCGCCGGTCGGATCGTGCACGAGGTGCCAGTCGCCGATGCCTGCTTCCGTTTCCTCGAGCGCGAGACGGAAAGGAGCTTGTTCGTAGTCGCCGCCGACGAGCGGCAACGCCTCGTGCAGCGCGTCACCGAGCCCGACGTCGACATACCAGACGCCCGTGGGGTTCGTGGCGGCCGGCAGACCCCGCACCGTGAGCACGAGATGGTTGCCGAGCGCCTCGGTCTCGGGACCGCCGGGGCCGTGGACTCCGCCGACATGGCGGGCGACCGAATACCCCAACGATCGCAGCAGTTCCGAGAACGCGCCGTTGAGGTGGTAGCAGTAGCCGCCGCGCCCCTGCCTCGCGATCCGCGACGCCGAGTCGGCGGGATCGATCCCCCACGCCTCGCCGGCGTGCAGCCACATCGTCTCGTACGGAACCCGTTCCACGTGCCGCCGATGCAGTCGCTGCAACGCCTCGACCGATGGGGGTTCGGCCTCCAAGCCGAGCCGGCGCAAGTACGCGCCCTGCAGATCGGAATCGATGCGCGCCACTGTGCCCTCCACGTCCGAGAGTCTCGCGCACGACTTTTTCGTCGTGACAAGTGTCTAGCGTGGGTGCATGACCCTGATGCCGGCGGTGTTCTTCGGTCACGGCACGCCGATGAACGCGCTCGACAGCAACCGCTACACCGAGTCGTGGCGTGCGTTCGGTGCGGAGGTGCCGCGACCGCGGGCAATCGTCATGGTGTCCGCGCACTGGTACATCAACGCGTCGGCAGTGACGGCGATGGCGCGACCGAAGACGATCCACGACTTCTACGGCTTCCCCGCGGAACTTTTCGCAATGGATTATCCCGCGCCCGGCGACCCCGGGCTCGCCGAGGAGATCGCCGAGCTCGTGCAACCGACGTGGATCGGGATCGACGTCGACAGTTGGGGCATCGACCACGGCGCCTGGTCGGTGCTCGTGCATGCGTTCCCCGACGCGGACATTCCGGTCGTGCAGCTCTCGATCAACGCCACGAAGCCGTTCGACTATCACTTCGATCTCGGCGCGAAGCTGGCGCCGCTACGAGCGGCCGGTGTCCTGATCGTGGGCAGCGGGAACGTCGTGCACAACCTCCAGCGCATCGATCCGCGCCGGCCCGACTCCGCGTTCGACTGGGCGCAGAGGTTCGACGACGCGGCCGCCGCGGTCATGACGGGAACGCCCGCCGACGCGGTGAGGTTGGAGAAGCACCCCGACTTCGTCCGCGCGGCCCCGACCCCGGACCACTTCATCCCGTTGCTGTACGTCGCCGGCCTGGCGGCCGCGGCCGGGCAGACCGCCGACGTGCTTGTCGACGGCTACGCGATGGGGTCGTTGTCGATGGCCTCGTATGCGATCGGCGGCCGCGACGTCGACGTCGACTCCGACCGGGGGGCTCCTCCCCTACCCAACCTCCCGGCCGACGAGATGAATATCTGACCGGACAAGTGGCGATCCGCTCGGCGCGGGCCCGCTGAACACCGCCGCGGATCGATTTTCTCGCGATTCCCGCGCATCCATACGCGGACGCGTGGTGCCGGGATGCGGTCGAAGGCTCACTCTGTAGCGAGAGAACGCTCGACGATCGCGGAGGAAAGATGGCCGACCTCATCGTGCTCACGTTCGACAACTCCTACGGCGCCACGCGCGCCCTTGCCGGCGTGCGCGCGCTCGAAGAGTTGCACTACGCCTGGATCGACGACGTCGCCGTCATCGAGAAGCACAAGAGCGGGTTCGTCACCATCCACAGCCCGCACGGGTCGCCCGCGACGGGCGCATGGGTCGGCGGGCTGCTCGGACTGCTGCTGTTCTGGTGGTTCCCGCCCGCGTGGTTCTTCGGGGGCTGGCTCGCCGGCCTGGGCATCGGCGCGCTCGTCGGGGAGACGATGGCCAAGGTGGGCCTCGACAAACGCATGGTCGACGAGATCAAGTCCGAGCTGAAGCCCGGCACCTCCGCGCTCCTGCTCATGGGTGCCCGCGGCGACGTCGACGAGATGTCACGCGCCTTCGAGCAGTACCGCCCGACGCACGTGCTCCGGTACGACATCGCCGACGACGTCCTCGAGAAGCTGAAGGCGGCGCTGGGCACCGGGAGCGAAGAGAAGGTCTCCGCGGCCTCCAACCGCGGGGACACGTAGCTCCGGATCAAGCAGGCCCCACAACTGTGGGGCTCCCCACGGCGGTACCCGGAGTCACGTCGATTGCGGACTCGTCGGTGGGAGCGGCATGTGCGCCTCATTCAGAGAGAGGTCATCTCCGAGCCGTCTGAGGTGTCGGCGGCCGATCTAAGGCCGCGAGCACGCAAGATGTGCAGAAATAAGGAGCCGGACCGCCGACGCGTGGGCATTCGCCCGATGTGGCCGGACCGCCTTAGGCGCACGCTGGTGGAACAACGCACCACCGCGCCGAGGGAGGCCACCATGAACGCAATGCCGATGAACGTTGCCCAGCAGCTTGTCGCCGATCGGCGGGCGTCGTACGAGGGGTTCGCCTCGCGCCGACGGCTGCGCCTGCTCTCGCGCCGTTCGGTCTACGAAGCGGCGACCGAGACGCCGGCCGTGCGCCCCACGGCGGTGACCAGCCCCGCCGACTCCCGCGTCGGCACGGCTCTCACCGTGGCGTAACACTCCGGGCGTGCGAGAATGCCGCCCTTGGCGACGAGGGTGTCGCGTACTCAACGGATCGTGCTCAGATCTACCACGGCGCCGGCGCCGCGACCGGCGAGATCGCGGGACTCGCATCGGTCACACCGGCGGCTGCGGTGCGCGAGGTTGGAAGAGCTCGATCGGATTCCCGGATGGATCTTCGAAAAGCACCTGTGAGCCACCGGGACCGGTGATGATGTCGTTCCGGAACGGGAGCCCCGCGGCCCGCAAACGCTGCGCTTCCGCGGCGATGTCATCGACGATGAGATGGATCCGGTTCCATCCGCCCGGTCCGGGTTCTCTTCCGTCGGGCATGGCCCGACCCGCGGAGCTCGTCGGGCCGCTGAGCAAGAGACGGAGCCGGCCACGAATGACGTCCGCGAACGCCGGGGCCGAATTCGACATGAGGGTGAAGCCGAGATGAGTGGTGTAGAAGCTGACTGCCGCGTCGACATCGTCGACCATGTAACGGACGTTCACGGTTTCGTCGGTCATCGGTGTGAGATCTCCTCGCTCAGGGCTATTGCTCGATCAGCGCAAGCAGGAAATGAAGGCGGTGTTCGATCTCGTCGGCTGCACGTACGAAGGCCGGATACGTTTGCGCGTCGGTCCCGCCCGCGGCCGACGGATCCGGCATGCTCCAGTGCATGACCTTCGGATGCCCGGGAAACTCCGGGCATTCCTCCCGGAGTCGATCGCACAGCGTGACGACGTAGTCGAACGTACGCCGTGAGAACTCGTCCAGATGTTTCGGCCGGCGATCGCTGATGTCGATGCCGCGGGCTCGCATCGCCCGCACCGCGTTCGCATGCAGCGGTTTGGGGCGACTGCCCGCACTGAAGGCCTTTACAGGGAACGCGGCTCGCTGGACCATGAGCGCTTCGGCGATCTGGGAGCGCGCGCTGTTGCCCGTGCAAAGGAACAGCACCGTCGGTACGCGCCGCGTCAAACGCGCGGAGCGGGCTCGGGCCCCGTCGACCGGACCGAGGCGCAGGCCCGGATGCAACGCGGCGGCGGCCGAGACCATCAGGTCCGAGCATCGGCCCAGATCGACCGAGTAGTAGGAGTCGCGACCGTCCGCCGAGCTCCGGCGCGCCGTCACCAGTCCGCCCGCCCGCAAGCGACCGAGGTGATACGACACCAGACTCTGCGGCTCGGCCATCACGCCGGTCAGCTCGCGGACGCGGCGGTCGCTCCCGGCCAGCTCGCCCAGGATCCGCCACCGAAGCGGGTGCGCCGCGAGCTGTACGAATACCGGCGGAACCGATGCCTCCGACGCGGATCTCACGCAGGTCACGCTAGAGGGTTACCCGAGATCGATCAAGCCAGATTGATCGATGGCATCTGACTTGGCCGCGAAATCGGGTACTAGCGAGCTGTCTGCGTGCCCGCGCCCTGCGGCTGTGGATCGGGCGCGCCGGTCGCGCTCGTCGTGCGGGCGACATGGACGGTGCGGCCGGCTTGCAGGTCGAGACGATCGGCGTTCTCGCGCGTGGTCTGGGCCCACAGGTCTTGTCCGGCGCAGACGAGCTCGACGCGCACTTCGAAACCGAGCCGCATGACGCGCACGACGGTGGCTTCTGTCGTCTCGGCGTCCGGAACGGCGCGTAGCTCGAGGTCGTGGGGCCGCACGAGGTCGCCCGACAGCGTGGTCACCGGACCGAGGAACGTCATCACGAAGTCGTTCGCCGGGTGGTCGTAGAGGTCGTCGGGGGTGCCCACTTGTTCGAGACGGCCCGCCGAGATGATCGCAATCGTGTCGGCGACCTCCATCGCCTCTTCCTGATCGTGTGTGACGAACACGGTGGTCACGTGCACCTCGTCGTGGAGGCGGCGGAGCCACGCCCGTAGTTCCTTGCGCACCTGCGCGTCCAACGCACCGAACGGTTCGTCGAGCAGCAGCACCTCGGGCTCGACGGCGAGTGCGCGTGCCAGCGCCATCCGCTGGCGTTGCCCGCCGGAGAGCTCGGACGGGAGCCGGTCGGCGAACTTCTCGATGTGTACGAGCTCGAGCAGCTCCTTGACCTTCTTGCGGACTTCGTCCTTGGGTCGCTTGCGGATCTCGAGTCCGAAGGCGACATTCTTGAAGACGGTCATGTGCTTGAACGCGGCATAGTGCTGAAACACGAATCCGACGTTGCGGCGCTGCGGTGGAAGCGTGGTCGCGTCGGTACCGGCGATCTCGACGACGCCGCTGTCGGGCGACTCGAGTCCGGCGATGATCCGCAGCAGCGTCGACTTGCCACCACCACTCGGGCCGAGCAGCGCGGTGAGGGCGCCACTCGGAATGTCGAGTGAGACGTCGTCGAGCGCGACGAACTCGCCGAAGCGCTTCGTCACCCCGCGCACGCTGATCCCCATGGCTAGCTGTGCTCCTTCGGCCGCAGAACGTTGATGATGATCAGGACGACGATCGCGATGACGGCGAGGACGAACGAGGCGGCGTAGGCCCCGATGGGATCGAAGTTCTGGAACTCCTGTTGGACGTAAAGAGTAAGCGTCTGGGTCTTTCCGACCAACCCGCCGGACACGACGGCTACGGCTCCGAATTCACCGAGCGCACGCGCCAACGTCAGCACCACGCCGTAGGCGAGCGCCCAACGGATCGCCGGCAACGTGATGCGCCGAAACGTTTGCAGACCTGACGCGCCGAGTGTCCAGGCCGCTTGTTCCTGCTCGATGCCGATCTCTTCCAGCACGGGAACGAGCTCACGGGCGAGCAGAGGTAACGACACGAAGATCGTGGCCAGCACCATGCCGGGAAGCGAGAAGATGACTTTGATCCCGTGGTTGTCGAGGAAGCGGCCGATCGGTTCGAAGCGCCCGTAGACGAGAATCAGTGCGAGGCCGACGACAACCGGTGAAACGGCGAGCGGCAGGTCGATCAGCGCGTTGAGCGCGGCCCGGCCGGGAAAGCGATGCCGGGCGAGCAGCATGGCCGCGATGAGCCCGAACACCGTGTTGCCGATCACGGCGAAGATCGCGACCTCGAGCGTGACTCGGAAGGCGTGTTCGGCCTGGGTCGTGGTGATGGCGTCCCAGAACGGCGAGAAGCCGTGACGGAAGGTGCGAAAGAACACGATCCCGACCGGGACGATGAGGAGCAGCATGAGGTAGGCGAGCGCGACGATGCGCCCGATCCATTTACCCACGACGTATCGCCCAGCGTTGGATGAACGTGAATGCCGCGAGCACCACGAGTGCGATGAGCAGCAACAGCGTCGAGAGCGCAGCGGCGCCGCTCACGTTGTCGCTCTGGATCTGGCTGTAGATGTGGACCGCGGCAACTTCGGTCTTGTTCGGGATGTTGCCGGAGATCAAGACGGTGCTTCCGAACTCGCTGATTGCCCGTGCAAACGACAAGGCGGTGCCGGCAAGGATGGCCGGAATGAGGTTCGGAAGGACGACGCGGCGGAACGTCGTGAAGGAGCCCGCCCCGAGCGACTTGGCCGCCTCCTCCATCTCCTGGTCGAGTTCCATCAGGACGGGCTGCACGGAACGTACGACGAACGGCAGCGTCACGAAGAGGAGGGCGATCACGACTGCGGGCCGCGTATACGCCAGACGAAGATGGATCGCGCTCGTCGGTCCGTACAAAGCGAGCAGGACCAGACCGGCGACGATCGTGGGCAATGCGAAGGGCAGATCGATGAGCGCGTCGATCACGCGCTGTCCGGGAAAGCGATCGCGTACGAGCGTCCACGCGATCAGCGTGCCCATGAACGCGTTGACGACCGATACCAGCGCCGAAACTGCGACCGTCAATCGCAACGAGGAGAGCGCGTCGGGCTGGGTGATCTGGTGCCACAGGCCGCTCAGTCCCTGACTGTTGGAGCGCGCGACGACCGCGCCGAGCGGGATGAGGACGATGAGGCTCAGGTAGATGGTGACGAATCCGACGCCCAGGCCGAAGCCCGACGGCGATCGACGTACCGACCGACCCGGGGGACGGGTCGGCCGGTACGCAATCGGAGCAGCCTCGACCTGTGTCACTTCGACGTCGAGACGCCGATGCCCTTCTCGATCCCCGCGACGATGCCCTTGTCGGGATCGAAGAACTTGTCGGTCACCTCGGTCCAACCGCCCAGGTCGGTGATCTTGAAGAGCACCGGCGGGTTCTTGAACTCATCGGCCTTCGCCACACCGGCAACCACCGGTCGGTAACCGTTGTCGGCAAAGATGCGCTGGGCGGCGGGTGTGTAGAGGTATTGCAGGAAGGCGTTCGCCTCGGCCGCGTGCTTCGACGTCTTCGTGACGGCCGCCGGGCTCTCGATCAGGATCGTCTGATCCGGGATCACGTAGTCGATCGCCTGCTGCTTCTGCTGCGCGAAGATCGCATCGTTCTCGTACGACAACAAGACGTCGCCCTTACCGCCTGTAAACGTCTGCAGAGCCTTGCGGGCGCTGTCGTCCTGCACCGGAACATTCTTGAAGAGCGCCTCGAGGTACGTGACGGCCTGGTCGGCGGTCTTGCCCTGCTTCAGCTGCGCGCCGTACGCAGCCATGATGTTCCAGCGCGCTCCGCCCGACGTGAACGGGTTCGGAGTGATCACCTGCACGCCCGGCTTGATCAGGTCGGCCCAGGTACGGATGTTCTTCGGGTTGCCCTTGCGCACCGCGAGCACGACGACCGAGTTGGTCAGGATCCCCTTGGTCGGACCGGAATTCCAGCTCGCGTCGACGATGCCGGCCTTGACCAGCCGCGCCATGTCGGGTGCCAACGAGAAGTTGGCGACGTCGGTCTCCAGGCCGCTGACGACCGCTCGGCTCTGATCGCCCGAGGCGCCGTACGACTCGGTGAACTTGATGTTCTTGCCGGCCGCGGTCTTCTGGTACTCCTTGATGATCGCGTCGAACGCCGTCTGCGGTGTTGAATACGCGACGAGCGAAAGCGTCGTCGATCCGGATCCTCCGGACGTTCCCGACGTGTTGCTCTTGGAACTGCTACCGCACGCCGCGAACGCCACCGCCATCGCGGTGAGCAATGTCAGCGTCGAGACGAGTCTCGCAGATCGGCGTTGCACGAATGCCTCCTAGGCCACAATCTCTATAATCTCGACTAGTATCGTAGACAAACTAGAGTATGGCGAGCCGACCGTCAAACCGAAGGCCTACTTGTTCATTCCGGCCAGGACCGACAATGCAGTACGCGCATCCGCGGCGTTGGCGCGCGCGTGGCCGGACCTGGTGAAGGCCGGGGAGCTGTCGGCCCGGGAGGGCCTACCGCTGCAGTTCCTGGAGAACATCCTCGCCGATCTGCGCAAGGGCGGCCTCGTGTGCAGTCGGCGCGGATTTCACGGCGGATACGGGCTGGCGCGTGCGCCGGACCAGATCGCTCTCGCCGAGATACTGACGGCCGTCGGTAGCCCGCTCGTGGTTACCGGCATGCCCGGCGCGGCACTGGAGCGTGGTCAGATCGGCGCGCTCTGGGCCGAGCTTTCCACGGCCATGCGCGACTTTCTCCACGCGCGCACCCTGGCCGACCTCATCGTCGATGCACCGCCCGGTGATGTGGACACGGCCTCAACCCGCGTGCGACCCCGTCACGATCGAATTCCCTGACCGAGCGGTTACCAGCCGGGCCACGACGCCGGCAGGTCGCCGGTCGGGGAGCCGTTCAGGATGCCGCCCGGAGCACCGACCGACTGCAGCAACCGCGAGAAGTTGTATCCGAATGCGGTCGGGTTGGATCCGTTGTACTGCCCGTACCGGCGCGCCATCGTGTCGGGCAATCGAGAACCGTCCGCCCAACCCATCTCGATGCCGTAGGGCCCGGCGTACATGTGACCGATGACGGTGTTGGACGTCACCCTGTCCCCCACTTGCACGCTGGGCTGAATGTCCTCGGCCGCGAATACCACCAGCCCCGCGGCCGGTCCGTCACTCAGTTGATACGCGATGAACGTGCCGCCGGGCCAGCCGGATCCGACGGTGTTGAGGACGACACCGTTACCGATCGCGTAGAGCGAACCGAAGCCCGCGTAGTCGACGCCCTGATCGATGCGTTCGGGAACAAGGCCTGTTATCGCCCGGAGCGGATTCGCATAGCTGCCCGAAGACGACGGCGGAGGCCCCGGTGACGGCGGCCCGGCCGGTGGCGGCGCAGTCGACGGTCCGAACGTGGGCGCCGGAACCGTGGGCGGCGCGGTGGCCGACAGCGGAAGGGGTTGAGGTGACGGAGCAAGCGCAGCCGCGGCCAGCGCGCGTTCGGCCGCCGCTTCCTGCGCGTGGCGCTTCGCGGCCGCGGCGGCCAGCAGGGTACGGAGATCGCCGTTCACTCGCGTGAGCTTCGCCTCACCCGCCGAGATCGCCGCGGTCGCCGCGTCTCGCGCCGACGTGAGGTCGCGCAGCGTCTTGTTGGCCTGCGTCTGATCCGCGCGTAAGCCGCTCTCCGCATCGCGCGTGCGGGCTTGCGAGAGGCGCAGCTCGGTGAGCGCGTCCTCCCACTTGCTGCCGACCGCGCCGAGGTAGTGGTTTCGCTCGAGCGTCCGGTTGATATCCGACGTGCTGCTCAACATCTCGAGCGTGGGCGATCCCATGCCGGTACCGGTCGTGTACGCCTTGATGGCCACGCGTCGCATTGCGCTCATCGCCGCGGCCTCGTCGCGCAGCGCGGTCGCGACCAGTTTCTCGTCGCGCGCGATCTGCGCGTCGAGCTCATTGACGTGTGCCTGAACCGCGTTGAACCGACTGACGAGTGCCTGGGCGTGCGCGCCGTCCGCAGCGATCTGCTTCTGAATCTGCGCGATGTCAGCCTGGTCCGAGGCGACACTCGCGCCGGCCGTCTGCGAGGACACCGCCAGTCCGCCCACCGAGAGACAGAACAAGAGCGATGTCGCGACGGCGGAGCGAGCATGCCGTCGCCGCAAAGTGGCCAAGAGTGGCCCCACCGGCAACAAGACCCACGAAGTTAGCTGACGCGCCGCCCATATGGCGATATGGGCGGATTCCGATCGTTGCGGCACCTGTTCCGGCCCGTGGTGCCAGGTCGGTGCGTGCCCGCGCCGAGCACGCCGATGTCGTCGATCGCGGCGGAGCCACCCGCCTCGGAACACGGCTTTCGCAAGTCGGGCCTGAACGATCAAGCGAACGTCGGAGAGCACGGGGGCCGTGCTGCGCACCGGCCCCCGTGTCATGTCGTGCCGTCGATCGACGACTACCTGACGTTGCCAGGTACTGAATGGTTACGTACTGAAGGACCACGTGACGGGCAGGACCATCTGGTTGCCGAAGGTGTCCTTGGCCCGAACCGAGGCCGTGAACGTGGTCCGGCTCAGCGTGCCGTTCGGGTTGAACGTCGCGATCAATCCGGTCGAGTCGAGCGACACGACGCCACTGATCGCGGCGCCCGCGCTGTTCACGAGCGTGAACGCGAGACCGCTCGACTGCACCGGCACGCTGAACTGCGCCGTCAGGCTCGCAGAGGTCGAAACCCGGGTTGCGCCGTTGGTGGGAGTCGTCGCCGTGACAGTCGGCGCCGCGGCGCTCTTGAACACGGCATCGACGAAGTAGTTGGCCGCCGACGAGCTCGTGGTCGACGGGAAGGACGGACTCGAGCTGTGCACCAGGAGGCCGTTCGCTCCGGTCGGCGCGTGCAACGGCCCGTTGTCCATGGCACCACCGTTGGAGAAGTAGTTCGCCGTCTGGGCATAGAGCCCGTTGTTCGCGTGGTACGAGACGACGTACAGCGTGCCGGCGGTGACCGGAACGGGCGCCGAGAAGCTCGCCTGCTGCCAGCCGGTCGACGACTCACCGCTGAAGGTCACGCGGCCGAGCAGCGTTCCGGTGTTCGTCCACAGGCTGCCGACGTGGGTGCCACCGTTGTACTGACCCTTGTAGAAGCGCACGCCGCTGATGTAGCCGTTGACGTCGGCCTTGAACCTCAGACCGAGCTCGGTGCTCGAGAAGTCGACCACCGTCGATGTCGTCGGTGTCGCGCTCGGGGCGAAGAGCTGGCAGGGGCACCCGTAGTTGATCGTGGTGAACGACGACGTGATCGGGAGCATCGTTGCGCCCGCCGCGTTCGTGCCGCCCGACACGCCGATGCCGTACGTCATGTTCGAGTTCCACGGTGCCGACGGTGTGAACGTCGCGGTGTTCGTCGCCGCATTGAAGGCGGTCGAACCCGCCACCGCGTTCGCGGCGGGATCGGTGACCACGATCGTCTGACCGGTGACCGCCACGCTGAACGCGACGGAGATGGTCGAGTTCACCGCGACGTTCGTCGCGCCTGAAGCGGGCGACACCGATGTCACCGTCGGCCGCGCCGCGGTCGTGAAGGTCCACGTGACGGGCGACATCACCGCACCGCCGGTCGACGCCTTCGCGCCCGTCACGGTGACCGTGTAGGTGGTAGCGGGCGTCAGTGCCGCGCTCGGTGTGAACGTTGCCACGGTGCCGCCGCCGGTCAGGATCAGCGTTCCGGAGACGGCGCTGCCGCCCATGACCTGGATGATGGTGGTACCGCTGACGACCGATCGGTCGAAGGTGACCGCGACCGTCGTGCCGAGGGCAACGCCGGTCGCGTTCGCGGCCGGGGTCCGCGCCGTCACCGACGGCGCAGGCACGGTGGAGAACGACCAGGACAGCGGTGTCATCGACGCGCCCGCCGCGTTGGTTGCGCCCGACGCCACGACGGAGTACGTCGTCGTCGCACTCAACGGAGCCGACGGCGTGAAGGTCGCGGTGTTCGTCGTCGCGTTGTACGCGGTCGACCCGGCGACATTGCCGCCCGGACCCGTCACCACGATCGTGGCGCCGGTCACGGCCTGGTTGAAACCGACTGCGACCGTGGCATTCAGCGCAACGTTCACCGCGCCGGAAGCCGGCGTCTGGGACGTCACTGTCGGCGGAGCCGCCGTCGTGAAGCTCCACGACACGGGAGCCATGGCCGCGCTACCGGACGCCGTCGAGCCCGACACCGTCGCCGTGTACGTGGTGTTCGGGGCAAGCGGGGCATTCGGCGTGAACGTCGCGGTGGTCCTTGCCGCGTTCAGCGTCAGGGTGCCCGACACCGGAGTGCTGCCGGCAACCACTTGGAAGGTCGTCGAGCCGTTGTCGACCGCGCGGTCGAATCCGACCGACACGGTCGTACCGAGTGCGACTCCCGTGGCGCCCGAGGCCGGAACCCGTGACGTCACCGCGGGTGACGGTGCGATCGTGGTGAACGCCCACGACACAAGTGTCATCGACGCGCCCGCCGCGCTCGTCGCGCCGGAAACGGTGACGGTGTAGGCGGTCCCGAGGCTCAGCGCCGCGGACGGCGTGAAAGTGGCGACGTTGGTGGTCGCGTTGTACGCGGTCGAACCCGCGACGGGCGTGCCGCCCGGGTTGGTGACCACGATCGTCGCGCCCGTAACCGCCTGGTCGAATCCGGCCGACACCGTGGCGTTCACCGCAACGCCCGATGCACCCGGAGCCGGCGACTGCGACGTGACAGTCGGGCGCGCCGCGGTCGTGAAGCTCCACGAGACGGGCGTCATCGGTCCGCTACCGACTGCCGTCGAGCCCGAGACGGTGACCGTGAACGTCGTGCTCGGCGCGAGCGCCGCGCTCGGCGTGTATGTCGCGACGGTTCCTGCGGCGTTCAACGCGACCGTGCCGGACACGGGAGTGCTGCCGGCGACGACCTGGAACGTCGTCGATCCGCCCACCACCGCCCGATCGAAACCGGCCGAGATCGTTGTTCCGAGTGCGACACCCGTCGCGCCCGGCGCCGGCGACTGCGAGGTCACCGACGGCGCGGCCGCCGTGGTGAACGACCACGACACCGGGTTCATCGACGCGCCGGCTGCGTTCGTCGCACCGGCTGCCGTGACGGCGTAGGTGATGGCCGAGCTCAGCGGAGCCGATGGCGTGAAGGTCGCCGTGTTCGTCGACGCGTCGTACGCGGTCGCCCCTGACACCGCGGCGCCTCCCGGGTCAGTGACCGCGAGCGTCGCGCCGGTGACCGCCTGGTCGAATCCGACCGACACGGCCGTGTTGACGGAAACGTTCATCGCGCCGGGAGCCGGCGACTGGGAGGTGACTGCCGGCGCCGCCGCGGTCGTGAAGGTCCACGAGACCGCCGTCATGACGCCCCCACCCGACGAGGTAGCACCCGAGACGGTCACCGTGTAGGTGGTGCTGGACGCGAGCGCCGCGTCCGGCGTGAACGTCGCGACGGTTCCGGCCGCGTTCAGCGTCACGCTGCCCGATACCGAAGTGCTGCCGGCGACGACTTGGAATGTCGTCGAGCCGCTCGCCACGGCGCGGTCGAACCCGACCGACACCGTCGATCCGAGCGCGACTCCCGTGGCACCGGGCGCGGGGGTCTGTGAAGTCACCGACGGCGGAATCGCCGTCGCGAACGACCACGCCACCGGGAGCATCGACGCGCCCGCGTCGTTCACCGCGCCTGACACGGTGACGAGGTACGACACCGCCGGGTTCAACGGGGCGGTCGGAGTGAAGGTCGCGGTGTTCGTGTTGGCGTCGTACGCCGACGAGCCGGCGACAACGGCCGATGACGGGTCGGTGACCACGATGGTCTGGCCGGTCACCGGCTGGCTGAATCCGACTGCCACCGCGGTGCTGACGTCGACCGCGGTTGCGCCGGGGGCCGGCGACTGCGATGTGATCGTCGGTCGCGCCGCCGTCGTGAAGCTCCACGTGACCGGTGCCATGAAGGCTCCACCGGACGACGCGCTGCCCGACACCGTCACGGAGTACGTCGTCGCAGGCAAGAGCGCCGAGGTCGGCGTAAACGTCGCGGCCACGCCTTCACCGTTGAGACTGACGCTGCCTGCGACCGCGTTGCCGCCGCCGTCGACGAGCTGGAAGGTCGTCGTACCGGTGGCAACTGCTCGATCGAAGCCCGCGACGATCGTCGTCGCGAGTGCGACGCCGGTCACGCCCGGCGCCGGGGTTTTCGAGATCACCGTCGGAGGAGCGGTCGTGGTGAACGACCATGTCGTCGGCAGCACCTGTGCGCCGGCCGCGTTCGTCGCGCCCGACACGTTCACGTTGAACGTCGACTCTTGGTTCAAGAGCGCGGACGGCGTGAACGTCACCGTGTTCGTCGCGGCGTTGTACGCCGTCGAACCCGCAATCACATTGGAAGCGGAGTCGGTGACGATGACGGTCGCACCGGTCACGGATTCACTGAATCCGACGACGACGGTCGTGCCGCGGGCGACGTCGGCGGCATTCGGGCCGGGGGTCCGCGTCGCGATCGTCGGCCGCGCGGCAGTCGTGAACGTTCGCGTCGCGGGCGTCATCACGGCGCCGCCCAGCGAAGTCGCGCCCGAAACCGTCACGGAGTACGTGGTGTTCGGTGCAAGCGCCGCATCGGGCGCGAACGTCGCCGTCGTGGCGGCGGCATCGAGTGTCAGTGCCCCGGAAACCGGGTTGCCACCGTCGTCGACAACTGCGATCGAAGGCGATCCGGGCGCTACGGGCCGGCTGAAGCCAATGCTGATCGACGTGCCGAGCGCGACGCCCGTCGCGTTCGGTGCCGGCGTCCGGGAGGTCACCGACGGCGGAGCCGTCGTCGTGAACGACCAGGAGTCCGGAGCGGGCATCGCCTTCTGGTCAGGAGTCTTGGCGCCGGAGACGACGACCGAATACGTGACTCCGGCGGCGAGCGGCGACGCGGGCGTGAACCGCGCCACCGTGTCTCCCGCCGAGAAGTCGAGCGATCCGGCAACGAGGTGGTTCGTCGCGTCGCGAACCGTGAAGGACACGGTCGCGGGCACGATCGCTTCGCCGAACGTCGCGGTCGGCGTCGCGCCGGTCGGAACATCGGTCGCGCCGACCGAGGGTGCGCGGTCGACGACGAAGACCGGAAGCGCGGCCGACGTGAACGACCACGTGTACGGCGCGGCCATGGCGAGCCCGTTCGCGTCGACCGCACCCGAAACCGTTGCGGTGTAGGCCGTCAACGGACTCAGTTGCACGCTCGGCGTGAAGGTTGCCGTCTGGGCCGTGGCGTCATACGTCGTAGTACCTGCAACCGGCTGGTTCGACGGGTCGACGAGCGTGAAGCCGATCGACGCCGGATTGACGGCCTTGCTGAACGTCGCCGTCACCGCACTCGACCGCGGAACGGCCGTGGCGCCGGGGTACGGCGTGCGGGCGACCACCTGCGGTCCCGAATCGAACACAACGTCGACCCAGTAGTTCGTGCCATTCGCCGCGCCGGTCGGGAAGACGCTCGCCGCGTTGTAGATGAAGACGGCGTTCGAGCCGTCGACGCCGTTCGCCAGCGCGTGCAGCGGCGGCGCGTCGACGGCGTTGGTGAGGCCGCCGGTCGTCGCCGAGTAGTGCCCGACGTTCGTGTGGTACGAGGCGACGTACGTCGTGCCCGCGTTGATCAGCACGGGTGTGGCGAAGTCGACCTGCTGCCAGCCCGTGGCCGATTCACCCGAGAACGTCGCGGTCGCGAGTCGCGTCCCGGTCGAGGTCCAGAGGTTGCCGATGTGGACGCCGGTGTTCGTCGAGCCCTTGTAGAACCGCACGGACTTGACGTAGCCGCCCACGTCGGAACGGAACTTCACGCCGAGCTCGACCGCTTTGGCATCGGTGGCCGTGGAGGGTGTGGCGGCCGGAGAGAAGATGCTGCAGGGGCACGACGGCGAGGTCAGGGTGGTGAACGACCACGTGTACGGCGCGGCCATCGGCACGCCGGCCGAGTCGACCACGTCGTTCACCGTCGCCGTGTAGACCGTCGCCTGATTGAGCGCGGTCGCCGGCGTCAGCGTGGCGGCGTTGTTCACCGAGTCGAACGAGACGGTCGCGGGCACGGCGGCACCGGACGCGTCGACGAGCGACATGTGCACCGACGATCCCTGAACCGTCTTTCCGAAGGACGCCGTGACGCTGGTCGACGCCGAGGCGCCCGTCGCCCCGTTTGCAGGTGTGGTCGTCGTCACGGACGGTGCCGCGTTGGCAAGCTGGTAGACGACGTCGACCCAGTAGTTGCCGTTGTTGCTGCTCGTCGTCGGGAAGACCACTCCCGACGCGTACGTGAATACCGCGTTGGCGCCGTCGACACCATTCCCGAGCGCGTGCAAGGGCGGATTGTCGACGCCGTTCGAGAACGCGTTCGCGGTGTTCGCGTAGTGGCCGACGTTCGTGTGGTACGAGACGACGTAGGTGGCGTTCGCGGTCACCGCGACCCACCGGGAGAAGTTGACCTGCTGCCAGCCACTCGCCGACTCACCGGAGAACGTCGCACTCGCGAGCTGGGTGCCGGTCGACGACCACAACGTCCCGGTGTGCACACCCGTGTTCGTCGTTCCCTTGTAGAAGCGAACTCCGGTGATGTATCCGTTCGCGTCGGCCCGGAACTTGAGACCGAGCTCCACCGAGTGCGTATCGCTCACGGCCGGATTCGTCGGCGTCGCGGACGGAGCCCAGATCGAGCACGGGCACGGCGCGAAGCTCGTCGTGGTGAACGACCAGGAGTACGGCCCCGGCATCGGGTTGCCGCCGGAGTCGACCGCACCGCTCACAGTCGCGGTGTAGGTCGTGAGCGGGTTCATCGGAGTCGACGGCGTCAGCGTCACGATGCTGCTCGCCGCGTTGACGCTCACCGTCCCCGGCACCGTCGTGTTGTCGGAAGCCTTGACCACGAGCGAGACACTGGAGCCTTGGACGGGCTTTGTGAAGGCCGCGGAGATCGTCGCGCTCGGCGCGATTCCGGTCGCACCGTTCGCGGGCGTCGTGGAGAGGATGCTGGGCGGCGTCTGATCGGTCGTGAACACGACGTCGACCCAGTAGTTCGCGGAGCCACTCGACGAAACCGGGAACTTGCTCGCGGTGCCGTACGAGAAGAGGCCGTTCGGCGTCGAGGCCGAATTCGCGGGAGCGCGCAGCGGCGCGAGGCCGGCTGCCGTGTAGAAGTACTTCGGATCGACGGAGTAGCGGCCGACGTTCGTGTGGTACGACACGACGTAGTCGGTGTTCGCGGTGACCGCGACCGCCGAGGAGAAGTTGACCTGCTGCCAGCCCGACGAGGTCTCGTTCGTGAAGGTCGCGGTGGCCAGCGGGGTCCCACCGGCGGTCCAGAGATTTCCGATGTGGACACCGGTGTTCGTCGCGCCCTTGTAGAAGCGGACGCCGGAGATGTAGCCGTTGGTCGTGGCGCGGAATCGCGTGCCCACTTCGACGCCCTGACCATCGCTCGCCGCGGGAGTCGTCGGAGTCGCGTTCGCGAACATGGTGCAGGGGCAGTTGACCGTGACGTTCGCGCCCGCCGACGGCGTCTCGATGTTGCCGCTGTCGTCGACGGCGCGCGTCTTGACCGTGACGGGACCGTCGCCGGCCGTCAGCCACGTGTAGGTCCACTGCGCACGCCCGTTCGCCGGGTGCCACGTGGTGCCGCCGTCGGTCGAGACCTCGACGCCGGCGACCTGGCCGCCGCCCGTGTCGCTTGCCGTTCCGGAGACCGTCACTCTGGTGCCGTGGGCGATGACCGTGCCCGGAACCGGTGAGGTGATCGTCGAGGTCGGCGCGGTCGTGTCGGTCGACTGGGTCGCGGGAGCGAGGCTCGCGTCGGGCGTTGCCGGCTGCACACCCATGTCGGCGAAGACGTTGACCGTCGCCTGTTGCGCGTTCGGGTCGGCCGGGTCGCCGTTCTTGTTGCCCATCAGCGTGAACGACCAGT
>JAUZEI010000008.1 GCA_030839105.1 Actinomycetota bacterium | reverse complement strand
ATCACGGCTATGACTCCTACGACTCGCATCACATCTCCCGCATCTTGAGGTAGCGCGCCAAATCGGGCAGCGACTTCGCGACCACGCTCGCGAGGAGCGCGAGCGCGCCCGTCACCAGGAGCTTCTTGATCATCGTCCGCTCTCCTTCTCCACGAGGGGCAACACGTCGTCCAACAGCTGGCTGCACAGCTCCACCGCGGCATCGATCGCGCCGGCGACGGGCTCCGAGAGGCCGATGCCTTCGCTCAGGTCGGCCGGCTGGCAACCGATCACGTACACCTTCTCGATCACGCCGCCGAGGTGGGCCAGCGTCCCCAACACGACCTCGGGGTTCATGCTGTGCGCGTCGAAACCCGACTCGGGACCGTCGTCGTCGTCGTCGCCGGCCCGGACCGGCGCGTCGGGTTGCATCACGACCAAAGTGCCCGGCGGTTCGCCCATCGGCACCGCGTCGATGAGCACGAGCGCGTCGTACCCGTCGAGCAGCTCGTAGGCGAGATGGATGCCTCGGATGCCGAACTCGTCGACGCGCACGCCGTCCGGCATCGACATCCCGTGCAGGCGGTTGGCGACCTCGACCCCGAATCCGTCATCGCCGAGGAGCACGTTGCCGATCCCGGCGACGAGCACGCGCGGCGCGCTCATGGGCGTCTGCTCCCCGAGAGGTGTCACACCGTCGACGACTTCGATCTCGTCGGGGTGGAAGAACAACGCTCGTCCCTGCCACGCGAGCTCCGCGCTCGCGGGATCGTCGTCGACCCGCACCGCGACGAGCACTTCCTCGTCCACATCCGTGAACACACCGGTGACCCTCGCGGTCAACCCGACGAGAAACATGTCGTGGGCATCGGCGCGCCGGCTCGGATGGAGCACCACGGCTGTCCCCGCGCCGACCGTCCGGCCGTTGATCACGAGCGTGTCGGTGAACGGGTCGTACATCCCGTCGACGTCCGGTTCCCACCAGGGCATGGCCTCCGGCGCACCTTCCTCGGCGGCGGCCGTCCCGGTACTCGCACCGATCGGGCCCCCGATCTGGTCGATCGGGCGCATGGTGCCGTGCATCCGCTCCCACACCGCGGGCGTGAATGCGTCGATGCGATCGACGATGGCGGCGGCGCGCGCATCGGTGCCGCGCGCCTCGGCCTTCTCGTCGTCGGTGAGCGTGAGCACGCGCAGCGCGAGGATCTCGTCGATCTCGGTCGCGTCGAAGAGATCGCCCTCACTCTCGCCCGCGATCGCGGGATGGTCGTAGAGGATGATCGGCGACGACAGGACGACGTCGGTGTTGCCGTCGCCGACGAGCACGGGATGCGTGCCCTCGCTCCGGCAACCCCGCGCCGCCTCCGCGGCGCCGCAGGGCGGATCCAGCAACGAGACGAACCGGCCGTCGTCGATCGCGAGCAGCGTGTGCACGGCGACCAAGGACCGGCGCATAGCGTCAGCGCGACCGTTGACCGGTTCGGTGCACACCGACCGGTTCTCGATCGTCACGATCACCTTGAGAAACGGGCCCGAGCCGTCGGCGCGTTCCGCGCCGACCCGGACGACGGCGTCGATCGGCTCCCGCCGCCGCAGCACACCGTCGGTCACCTGTTCGCTGCCGTCGAGGTGCAGGTGCACCTCTCGATCCGCGCGCTCCAACGGCAAGAGCGCGACGTCCTCGATGTCGACCTGTTCCTCGACCGCCTCGTCCCACGGTTCTGCAGATCCGCCGCTGCGCTGCTGCACGTGGAGGTACCGGACCCGCACCGCCAGACGGGGCGACTGTCCGGGGTCGACGATGCATTCGGTACGGGCAACCGACCGTTCCGAGTCGTCGGCCGCGGCGAATTCCGGCGGAACGAGAACGCCGAACTGCCACCGGATCCGGTTCTTCGTCGCCGACGCCCGGTACGGATAGAGGACGTATCCTTCGTAGATCACCGCGTCGGCAACCGCGCGCGCCGCTGCGAAGCGATCAGCCGTATCGGCGCGGCCGGGTGCGGTCACGTCTGCTCCTCACTCGCCGACGCGAGGAGCCGGCCGAAGGCGAGATCCCAGGTCGGGAGACCTTGCGTGGCCTTGAAATGTTGCAGCGCGTCGAGCGTGTCGCGCCCGAGACGCAGCCATCCGCTGTTCGGGTAATACATGTCCATGACCGCCCGCCACGTCGTTACCGGAAGCGAAAACGCGGCGTCGCAGTTCCACGCGACCGGCTCCGGCGCGAAGCCCGAGCGTCCCTTGGTGAATACGGAACCGCCGAAGAGCAGCAGCAGCGGGATCTCGCCGGAATCGAGACCGTGCAGGTACTTCGCTGCCGCGACCTCGAAGTCGTAGGTGCACTCCACCGCCAGGTCGATCTCCGTCGAGCCGGCAAACCGCGTGACCATCGTGGACACGTGCGTCCACAGGAAGGGTCGCAGCGTGTCGCCCCATCGTGGCGTGTCGCCGAACAATTCGTAGAGGCGTTCCTCCTCGGAGGGGTTGTAGTGGCGCCGTTGGGGCTCGATACGAATCTGCGTGCGCAGCGCGAGCGCGTGCACGGTCGCGCCCGTCGTCTCCGCGATGCGGAGCCGGAGCATGAGCGTCGGTACGGCCGCGTGCGGCTCCGGGCGGGCGCCCACGACGTCGAAGACGAGTGAGATCGGCTCGGTCATCTTGCCTTCGACCGGACCTTGTCGAAGAAGGCGTCGAGCGCGTCGTGCGCCTCGCGGCCGCCGTCGAAACCTCGCCAGAGGAGCCGGAGTCGCCCGACCAGGTCGTAGCACGCGTCGATCGGCACGATGAAGCACTCCGCACCACCGACCTCGCGATCGGCGCGCACGAGGAAGGCCTCCACGTCGGGCTCGAGTGTGTCGAGCGCCGGATTCCCGGCGACGACCTCTCGCCAGGTTTCCAACGGCAGCAACGACTCCGTTGCGCCGGCCGGCCCCGGATAGAACGCGGCCACGCGCTCGAGCGTCGAGTTCATGAAGAAGAACGCCACGCTCACGGGGATCTGGAGGCTGTCCCATTGACTCGTCGACAACCGGAAGTCGTCGAATGCGAGATAGCGATCGGGAACGGCCCGGAAGTGGCCACCGCCTGCACCGCTGGACGTGAAGAGCAGGTAGCAGCCACGGCACGCGCACATCAGGTTGCGCGCCTCGACGTCGACGAGATGCGAATGCTCGTCGCCGATCGGCTCGGTGCAGAGCTCGCAACGCTCCCCCGCGCGCGGCTTGACCGGAGCCGTCGAATTACGGATCCGCGACAGCACCGCGAGCGGGTCGTTCACGCGCCGACCTCCGAGGGGCAGGTGTCGTACACCGCTCGGGGCCCCAATGTCACCGGAATGGTGACGCCGGGCGGCGGCGCCGCGGGGGACTCCGCCACGTCGATCGTCACGATCTCGGGCGCGGCCTCCGTGATCGCTCGCTCGACGGCGTGCTGCAGGGTCACCGCCGAGGACGGGCATCCGTCGCAACTACCGAGCAGGCGCAACAGCACCGCGCCCGCGTCGGGGTCGAGCTCGAGGAGTTCGACGTCACCGCCGTGTTGCGCGAGGAATGGCCGGACATCGGCCAGCGCGCGCTGCACCCGTGCGTCGACGCCGTCGGGATGCAGACCGTGCACGATGAGCAGGCTGGAAATCAGATCGTCGTCGAGAAAGGCCGCGACGACGCCGGGGGCATTCGCGGCCGCAACCTCGACGACCCGTTCCAACGCCGCGCCGTAGAGCTCGGTGATCAGCCGTAAGAGCTCCTCGGCCCGCTCGTACGTACGGGGGTCTGCCGCCGCTTGCAGATCGTCGAGCATCTGTTCCATGCGATCGCCGAGGACCCGGAGATTCTGTGGCTCTCGCATGGCAGCTCCCGGTGCTCGACGTCGGCTCACTCAGCAGGCAAGTTCGGGATTCGAGACCTGCGTCGGCGAGTGCAGCTTCTTCAACGTCTTGCCTTTTCCGAGATACATGTGGACGCCGCACGGCAGGCACGGATCGAAGCTGCGCACGGTTCGCATGACGTCGATGCCCTTGAACTTGTCGAGCCCGTTCTCCTCGAAGATTGGGGTGTTCACCACGGCGTCCTCGTACGGACCCGGCGTGCCGAACGAGTCGCGCGGGTTGGCATTCCAGGGCGTCGGCGGGTAGGGGTGATAGTTCGCGATCTTGCCGCCCTTGATCACCATGTGGTGCGACAAGACGCCCCGCACCGCTTCGGTGAAGCCACAACCGATCCCCTCGTCCGGCACGTCGAAGGGTTCCCACGTCTTGGTCTTTCCGGCGCGCACGTCGGCGAGCGCCTTCTCGATGAAGTCGAGGGCGGCGGCCGCCGCGTAGGCCTGGAAGTACGACCGGGCGCGGTCGCGCTCGATCGTGTTCGACCACTGCGGGACTTTCCACTCGAGTGTGACCGCGGGCTTCAGCACGGTCTTCGGGAGGTGGATCTGCACGCTGGTGCCGGTTGCCTTCAGGTGGTCGGTGTTCACCAGTCCCGACAGGGCCGTCGCCCAGAGCCGCGCCAGAGGACCGCCGCCGGTGTCGAGCGCGAGATGATCCTTGCCGTCGAACCAGCGGGGCGACATGACCCAGCTGTACTTGTCGTCGAAGTCGCGCTTCATCGGCGTCGGGTTGGTGTGCTGGTTCCAGGGGTGACGGCGATCGACCGGGTTGCCCAACGGATCGCGCGTGACGAACATCGGCTGGTCTTCCCAGTCGTCGTAGAACGAGTGGCCCAGCAGGATGCGGATGCCGAGGTTGATGTCGACGAGGCTGTTCGTCACCAGCTTGCCGTCGACCACCACGCCCGGTGTGACACCCATGGCCCGACCCCACTCCGCCATGTTGCGGTAGTCGAAGTCGCAGACGTCGGGGTCCTGGAACGCGCCCCAGCAACCGAGGAGCGTCCGCCGCAGACCGACCTGCTCGTAGCCCGGCATCGCCTGGTAGAAGAAATCGAAGAGGTCGTCGTGCATCGGCACCACGCGCTTCATGAATTCCACGTACCGCATGAGGCGGATGTAGTAGTCCGTGAACAGCTGGATCGTCGCGGTCGTACCGACTCCACCCGGATACAACGTCGACGGGTGAACGTGGCGGCCTTCCATGAGACAGAACATCTCGCGCGTGTATCGACTCACCTGCAACGCCTCGCGGTAGAACTCACCCGAGAACGGGTTGAGCGACCGCATGATGTCGCCGACCGTCGTGTAGCCGTGGGCTTCGGCGTGCGGCGCCTCGGTACGGTTCGCCAGCTCGAGCACGCCCGGATTGGTCTCGGCCACCATGCGTTCGCAGAAGTCGACCCCGACGAGATTCTCCTGGAAGATGTTGTGGTCGAACATGTACTCGGCGGCCTCGCCGAGATTCACGATCTGCTCCCCCAGTGCCGGCGGCCGCACGCCGTACGCCATGTTCTGCGCGTAGCACGAGCACGTCGCGTGGTTGTCGCCGCAAATCCCGCAGATGCGACTCGTGATGAAGTGTGCGTCGCGCGGGTCCTTGCCCTTCATGAAGATGCTGTAACCGCGGAAGATCGACGACGTGCTGTGGCACTCGGCGACCTTGCGGTTGCCGAAGTCGATCTTCGTGTAGATCCCGAGACTGCCGACGATGCGCGTGATCGGGTCCCACGCCATCTCGACGAGGCCATCAGCGTTCTGGGTCTTGGTCGGCACGACTACCTCCGCTCGGCTTTGTATCCGGTGAGCAGCTCACGCCCGGGAGTCCGCCACTTCGGTTCCTCGTCAACAGTCCTGGCGGTGATCTTGCGCAGGCCGCGAATGACCGAGCCGTAGGCGCCGCTCGCGAGTGTCGACACCCGCGCCCCCGGCGGCTCGTCCATGAAGGGCATGAACTTGTCGGGGAAGCCGGGCATCGTGCACCCGATGCAGATACCGCCGACATTCGGGCAGCCACCCACGCCGTTGATCCATCCGCGCTTGGGGACGTTGCACTTGACGACGGGTCCCCAACAGCCGAGCTTCACGATGCACTTCGGCGAGCCGTACTCGGTCGCGAAGTCGCCCTGCTCGTAGTAGCCCGCGCGGTCGCACCCTTCGTGCACGGTTGCGCCGAAGAGCCACTGCGGACGCAGCGCGTCGTCGAGCGGGATCATCGGCGCCTGACCGGTCGCCTGGTAGAGCAGATAGAGGATCGTCTCCGAGAGGTTGTCGGGGTGGGTCGGACAACCGGGCACGCACACGATCGGGATGCCGGCCTTCGACTTCCAATCCCAGCCGAGGTAGTCGGGGACGCCCATCGCGCCCGTCGGGTTGCCGGCCATCGCGTGGATGCCCCCGTAGCACGCACACGTACCGGCCGCGAGGACGACGAGGGCCTTCGGCGCGAGCCGGTCGAGCCACTCGCTGGTGGTCATCGGCTGATCGGTGTCGGGGTTGTTCCCGAAGCCGCACCAGTAGCCCTCGCGCTTGATCGCCTCGTTCGGGATGGATCCTTCGATGACGAGCACGAACGGCTCGAGTTCGCCGCGGTCCGCCTTGAAGAACCATTCGATGAAGTCGTCGGCGCCACCGACGGGCCCGCACTCGAAGTCGATGAGCGGCCAGTGCACCGCGATCTTCGGCAGTCCGGGGAGCGCACCGAGCGCGATCTCCTCGATGCTCGGCTGGGTCGCGGCCGTCAATGCGACGGAATCGCCGTCACAACTGAGTCCCGCATTGATCCACAGAACGTGGACGACCGTCTCGTCCGGTGGCGCTTCGTTAGTGACCGTCACGACCGCGGACCTCCCTGATCGATCGCACACTTCCACTACGGAGATACGCCCCAACCCCGCGGCTTTCAATCGGTGCATTTCCCACCGATGACCGTCCGGTCCACGCGCCCGGATATCCGCCCCGGCCGACGACCCTTTCCAAGTCCCCCTTTCCAAGACCCCCTTTCCAAGACCACTGCCGGACCCGCGCGTGACACGGCTGCGAGGGCGCGATATACCGGCGTCGACTCTTCCGTTCGATCAAGGACCCGCCCGTGCTGGATGGTCCCGCGCCGACCGACGCCTACGCGGAGCGCGCATCCCGTTTCGAGTTCGCGCCGCCGCGCCATTTCGTGTTACCGGCGGTCCTCCTGCTCCTTTCCGAGCAACCGGGCTACGGGTACAACCTGGAAAAGGACCTGCGCGAGTTCGGCTTCGGCAAGATCGACCGCCCGACCGTGTACCGGACGCTCGCGCTGCTCGAGCAGGACGGTCTCGTGCAGTCATGGACGGAGGCGCCTACTGCCGGCAAGCCGCGACGCGTCTACGGAGTGACGGCGCTGGGTGAACGC
>JAUZEI010000581.1 GCA_030839105.1 Actinomycetota bacterium | reverse complement strand
GACCCGCTCGCCACAAGGCCAGCAGACGCGGAATGTCGCGCCGCCCGTTGGAGCTCCCGAGCAGACAGCCCATCAGCTTGCGTTCGGTCAGCGTGAACAGGACCGGCGGCGCGAGCGTCACCGTCTGGTCGATGCCGCCGGCGCCCACCATGACCGTGGTGCCACCGTTGCGCGTCGCCCAGATACAGGTCTCGATGACCGGGCCCGCGCCCACGGCGTCGAACGCGAAGTCGACACCGATGCCACCCGTGAGCTGTTGCACGACGCCCGACACGTCGTCGGAGCTGGGGTCGACGACATCGGTCGCGCCGAAGCGGCGGGACATCTCGCGGCGCTCGGCAACGGGATCGGACACGATGATCGTCGTGGCGCCCGCGACGCGCGCGCCCGGCACGATCGCGATGCCGATGCCACCCGCACCGGCGACCAGGACGGTTGCACCTTCGGGAACGCGCGCGGTGTTCAACACCGCGCCGACGCCGGTCTGCACCGCGCAGCCGATCACGCACGCCACGTCGAGCGGCGTGTCGGGCGTCACCTTGATGGCGCCCGTCTCCGTCGTGATGACGTACTCGGCGAAGCCGCCGAGGCCCACGCCCCGGAGCACCGGCAGGCCCTGGCGCGACAGTGGCGTGCGCCCGTCGACGAAGGTACCGGTACTGATCGACACCGCATTCACGCAACAGCCGTACTCCCCGCGCGCGCACCAGTAACACGCGTTGCACACGGGGATCGGCGTGAGCACGACTTTGTCGCCGGGCACTACCGACGTCACGCCCGCGCCGATCGCGTCGACCACACCCGCAGCCTCGTGACCGAGCACCGTCGGCGCGACGAACGGGAAGGTGCCGTTCACGAGTGAGAGATCGGAATGACACACGCCGCAATGCGAGACGTGGACCCGCACCTCGCCGGCTCGGGGATCTTCGATGTCGATGTCGTCGACGATCGCCAGTGGCTTCTCCGACGCTTCGAGCAGCGCACCACGCATGCGCCAAACGTAGCCCGTGAACCCGATCCGTGACCCCGACTCCCGACCCGGAGAGCGGCAGCGAAGCCTGCAGGAGTGGACGGTTGGCACCTTCGAGCTACCGAGGGCAGGCGCAGCGCGAGCGACCGATCAAAATTGTCTTCTACTAGCTTCGCGAGCCTCATGGACATCTTCGATATCTGGGTCAACCTCGTGACCGAACGATCCGCGCAGGAGTTCGTCACGCAGGAGGGTTACGAGAACATCCCCGGCTATCTCGGCAGCAACCAGGGACCGACCGGTGTCGACAAGCTGCTCGGGATCATGGACGAGCTCGGCGTCGCAACCGGGATCTTCACGGGCGGCCTCGACCGCAACACCGACAAGCTGCTCGCGATCTGCGACGAGCATCCCGGGCGATTCCTCGTCGCGGGTGGTGTCGGAGACCCGTCCCGGCCCGGACGCCAGGTCAAGCGCCTGCGCGAGCTAGCCCGGCATCCCGCGTTCTGCATGGTCCGCGTGATGCCCCTCGCGTCGCAGGTACCGACCAACGACGCGCGCCACTACCCCATCTACCAAGTGTGCGAAGAGCTCGAGATCCCGGTGGGCATCAACGCGGGCATCCCCGGACCGCGCGTGCGATCGCGCGTACAACATCCCGAGTTACTCGAAGACGTGCTGATCGATTTTCCGGATCTCACCGTGATCGTCGCGCACATGGGTCATCCGTACGAAGAGCTGTTGATGAACTACATGCGCAAGTGGTCGAACCTCTATGTCTCGTGCACCGCGTACGCGCCCCGTTACATGGATCCGAACCTCGTCGCGTTCATGAACACGAAGACGTATCGCGGTCGCGTGCTCTGGGGTAGCGACGAACCCTGGTTCCCGATGCGTCGCTCGCTCAGCGAGGCGCAGGCGCTCCCGCTCGACGACGAGGCGATGGCGCTCTTCCTCGGCGGTACCGCCCGCCGGTTGCTCGGCACCAGGAGTTAGGCCCCTGCCGGCGACTCCTGCCTCCGGGAGCTGGGCTCGGGAATTGGCCACAAGTGGGCCTGCTCGGAGGCCGACAAACCAAACGTGCAGTCGACGGAACCCTCGGCGAGTCCGAACGCGCCGCCGGGCTGGTACCCGGATCCGTGGCGGCTCGCTCCGACGCGGTGGTGGGACGGGATCGCGTGGACGGGATTCACGACGGCCCCGAGTGTGCCCGTAGCCGGGTCGCTTTCGGCGTCGTATTCGTACGGTTCCCATCCGCCATTCCCGGCCGGGCCCGCGCTGCCGACCGCGCGCGACGACATCCGCGGCGGGGGCGTGGCCGTCCTCGGTTTCTTCGCCGCGCTCGCGCTCTCGCTCATCTGCGCGCAGATGGCCGACGCGCTCGGCGCCGCCCCGTTGACGGTCCCCAACGTCGTGATCAGCGTCGCCGGCCTGTGGGCGGGACTGTGCTTCGCCGCCTACGCCGTGACCCACCGGCGGACGGGCGGAAGCATCGCCGACCTCGGGTTGCGCGCCCCGACCGGCAACGAGATCGGGATCGGCATCGGGATCGGGATCGTCGGCATCGTCGTGGCGTCGCGCGTCGCGATCGTGCTGCGCCAGCTCTTCCCAGACAACGGTGGATCACATCTCTTCGTGTCGAGCCGCCCGAGCTACGCCCTGGTGTTCGTCGTCGGATTCCTCGCGTGCGTCGGCGCCCCGATCGTGGAAGAGCTCTTCTTCCGCGGTCTCGTGCAGACCGTGCTCATCCGCAACCTGGGCACGACGCCGGC
>JAUZEI010000543.1 GCA_030839105.1 Actinomycetota bacterium | reverse complement strand
AGCTGCGCGTTCTTCGGCAGGTCATCGAACGACCGGCACTTCGTCAGATCCTCGGTCCAGCCATCGAACGACTCGTAGATCGGCTTCGCGTGGTGGAACGCCGTCTGGTCCGCGGGCAGCTCCTCGTGGCGCTCGCCGTCCACGTCGTACGCCACGCACACCGGGATCTGGTCCCATCCCGTCAGCACGTCGAGCTTCGTCAGCACGAAATCCGTGACACCGTTGATGCGGGCCGAGTAACGGGCGACCGGGGCGTCGTACCAGCCACAGCGGCGCGGCCGACCGGTCGTCGTGCCGAACTCGCCACCGTCCTGGCGCAACTTCTCCCCGTCCGCGTCGAGCAGCTCGGTCGGCATCGGTCCGGCGCCGACCCGCGTCGTGTAGGCCTTCACGACCGCGATGACCGACGTGATGCGCGTCGGCGGGATCCCCGAGCCGGTGCACGCGCCGCCCGCGGTCGGGTTCGACGAAGTGACGAACGGATACGTCCCGTGGTCGACGTCGAGCAGCGTCGCCTGGCCGCCTTCGAGCAGCACCGTCGCGTTCGCGTCCAAAGCCTGCTTCAACACCAGCGACGTGTCGCGGACATAGGGGCGCAGGCGGTCGGCGTACGAGAGAAGGTCTTCGAGCACTTCGTCCGTCGTGATGGCGCGGCGGTTGAAAACCTTGACCAGCAACTGGTTCTTCTGGAGGAGCGCGCCCTCGATCTTCTGGCGCAGGATCTTCTCGTCGAACAGGTCCTGCACACGGATGCCGACGCGCGACATCTTGTCGGCGTACGTCGGGCCGATGCCGCGACCCGTCGTGCCGATGCGCGACGAACCGAGGAAGCGCTCGGTCAGCTTGTCGATGACGGTGTGGTACGGCGTGATGATGTGCGCGCTCGAGCTGATCAGGAGCCGCGACGTGTCGACGCCGCGCGACTCCAGCAGGTCGATCTCACCGAACAGCACGCCGAGGTCGATGACGACGCCGTTGCCGATGACGGGGATGACCGTCGGGGTGAGGATGCCGGTCGGCAGCAGGTGCAACGCGTACTTCTCGGTGCCGACGACGATCGTGTGGCCGGCGTTGTTGCCGCCGTTGTAGCGCACCACGTAGTCGAGCTGCGGGCCGAGAAGGTCGGTGGCCTTCCCCTTGCCCTCGTCGCCCCACTGGGCGCCGACGAGCACGAGTGCTGGCATGCGGATCTCCCCTAGCTCATGACGAAGGCCCACGAGCAAGTGCGTCGCGGGCCTCTTGCGCCGGAAGTCTAGCCGGAAACGGCGGCGGCCCGAAACTCCCGTTCCCGGCGCGGCGTTCGGCCGCCGACGAGCACCGGGACCGGCGGGCGGAGACTAGGCCCCATGGACATCAGTGGCAACCTTCTCGGCGGCCCGCCGCCCACCCTGCTCCCCTCCCAGCGCGAGGCGGAGTCGGCGCTCTCGCTCGCGGGAGACCCGGCGCTGGCCGCGGCCCGCTTCCCCACCTACTCGGCCGCATGGGCCGCCCTCGCCGAGCGCGCGCTCGAGCACGGCAACACGATCGAGGCGTACGCGTACGCGCGCACCGGCTACCACCGCGGCCTCGACGCCCTGCGCGCCAACGGTTGGAAGGGCTTCGGCCCGATCCCGTGGTCGCACGCGCCGAACCGCGGCTTCCTGCGCTGCCTGCATTCGCTGGGAAGGGCGGCCGCCGCGATCGGCGAGACCGCCGAGGCCGACCGCATCCGGGGGTTCCTCAACGACAGTGACCCCGAGGTGACCCAGGTGCTCGGTGAGTTCTGAGACGCACAAGCCCTTGTACGACGACCTCCTCGGGCTGGCCGTCCGCGCGGCTCACGCCGCCGGCGACCTCGCCCGGGACGGCCGCGAGAGCGCCATGGACGTGCAGACGAAGTCGAGCTCGGTCGACGTGGTGACGCTGATGGACACCGCGGCGGAGGCGCTCATCACCAGGACGCTGCTCGCCGCCCGTCCGGACGACGCCATCCTCGGCGAGGAGGGCGCCGACGTCGCCGGAACGACAGGCGTCCGGTGGGTGGTCGACCCGATCGACGGGACCGTCAACTACCTGTACCGGATCCCCGCGTGGTCGGTCTCCATCGCCGCGGAGGTCGACGGCCAGGCCGTGGCGGGCGCGGTCTACAACCCGCTCAGCAACGAGACGTTCACGGCGACCCTCGGCGGCGGCGCGTTCTGCAACGGCCGCCCGCTCCAGTGCTCGACCGAGACGAGCCTCGCCCAGACGCTGCTCGCGACGGGCTTCGGCTACGACAGCGCGAGGCGCGCACGCCAGGGGGCCCTCATCGCGCAGGTCCTGCCGAAGGTGCGCGACATCCGGCGGTTCGGGTCGTGCGCCCTCGACCTGTCGGCGCTCGCGGCCGGGCGGGTCGACGCCTACTTCGAGCGCGGCCTCAACCCGTGGGACTTCGCAGCGGGGGCGCTCATCGCCCGGGAGGCCGGTGTGCGCATCGAAGGCCTGGACGGCGCGCCCGCGAGCCCCGAGTTGCTCATCGCCGC
>JAUZEI010000525.1 GCA_030839105.1 Actinomycetota bacterium | reverse complement strand
GCGTGTCGATCCCGCGACCGCGACCGGTCTCGCACTCACCGTCGCGTTCGGATTGGTCCTGCTCGGCGCGGCCGCGATCGGGGCGTTGCTGATCATGGTCCAGCACAACGCGGGCCTGGCGCGTTGGGACCTGAGCGCGGCGCGCTGGGGCGGTGATCACGCCACCAAGGGATCGACCAACTTCCTGCGCGACGTCAGCCTCCTCGGCGGGACGCCCGTGATGATCGCGGCCGCGCTGGTGACGGCCGCCGTCATATACCTGCGGACGCGGCGGGCGGTCGTCGTGTGGTTCCTCGTCGTGGTCGTAGGCGGCCAGGTGGTCATCTCGAACCTGGCCAAGGTGATCGTCGACCGGAGCCGTCCCGACATTCGCCAGCTCACCGGTTTTTCGGGGTCGTCGTTCCCGTCCGGACACGCGACGACGGCCGCGGCCACGTTCGCCGCGATCGCATTGTTGTGGGGCATCGGAAAGCCGAAGCGCACGAAGGTCGCGCTGGCCGCGGGTGCCGCCGGAATCGCCGCCGCAGTCGCGACGAGCCGCGTGCTCCTGGGTGTGCACTGGTTGACCGACGTCATCGCAGGCCTCGCAATGGGTTGGGCGTGGTTCGCCCTTTCGTCCATTGCCTTCGGAGGACGGCTGCTGTCGTTCGGCCAGCCGGTGCGCGTCGCGCAGGACGCGGCGGATGTGTCCCCGGCCGCGGCTGACGCGCGAGCCCAGAGCCCGAAGCCGAAGCCACTGTCGCCGGTCAAGTAGCGCGTCGGGCGTCAGACCTCTTCGGTCCGGCGGAGCGTACGGGGCCGGCCGTCCGGATCCAGCAACACGCGGTACATAGCGAGCGCCGGCCACTTCAACCAGGGTCCGACGCGGTCGGGTTCGTGCCGCCGGAGGTGGCCGAGTGGACGGGTTCCCTGTCGGCCCGAGCGGTACCACCGATCCAGCGCGGCCGCGGCCTGCGCCAGCGCGCTGACTCCGGTCGCGGTATCGACGAGGTCGGCGTCGTCGTCGGCGGCGCGGCCGAGATGCTCGCGCCAGAGACGCAAACGAGTCTCGCGAGCCAGCCGGCGCGCGCCCTCACCCCGGGTACCGGGATCAGTCGGCTCCCGACCATCGAGCTGCGTATCGATCACCGCGCACGAGATCTCGGAGTCGTGAGTCCACGATCGCCGGTTGAGATTGTCCGAGCCGATGACCAGCAACACGTCATCGACGATGCAGACTTTGGCGTGCACGTAGATCGGGGTGCCTTCGGCGTTCTCGAGGTCGTACACGGCGAAACGATCGCCGCCCGCGCCGCGCAGGAGGTCGATGAAGTACTCGCGCCCGACGCGATTCGCCGCGCCCGACAACCGTCCCGCCCGATCGGGATAGCGCGGTACGACGGCCACGACATGTAGCTCGGGCTCGCGCGCGAGGGCGTCCGCCAATGCGTGCGCCGCTTGTGCCGACCAGAGGTATTGATCCTCCACGTACACCAGCCGACGAGCGCGCCGGAACGCCTTGAGATACGCACGAGCGATGCTCCGTTCACCCTCGGGTGCGAAGGGGTAGGGCGGCCGCTTGGCGGGATACGTGCGGAGGACCTGAACGGCGTGGTCGCCGCGGCCGGGAAGAGCCGTCGGCTCCGGAGGCAGCGGGCCGGGATGTCGTGGTTGGTGTGTGAGGCGCCGCAGGAGGAGTCGCCACGGGTTGCGATGGTCGAGTGGCGTCGGGTCGTCCCAACGCTCCCGAAACGTGAAGTCGACGTCGCCGGCCGCGGGGCCTCGGAGCTCGATCTGGACGTCGTGCCACGGGGGCCGCGGGCCGTAACGCGCGTCGAGCGCGATGGCCTGCGGATCCCCGCGATGCGTCGCGTCGTCGTGACGACCGTGGCACAGGTCGATACCTCCGACGAACGCTTCCGCGCGCGAGCCGAGCCCCGACCGAACCACGAAGATCTTTTGATGGTGACTCCCGCCGCGCCGTACGCGCTCGTCGAGGATGATCTCGCCTCCGGCGCGATTCACCGTCTGCGCGAGAGTCGTGTTGTCCTTCTCCGCGAAGTGCGCGAGCCGCGGATGCGAACGCCACAGCAGGCCGTAGACGCCGACGCCGCGCCGCACGGCGTCGACCAGGAGGCGACCGACTTCGGTGCCGGGCCCCACGAGCAGTTCATCCCCGTCGCCCTGCCAGTCGGTGAACTGCACCCAGTCGCCGCGTTCGAGCGACGACAGCAACGCGTACAGGCGCGCGAAGTACGGGGCGCCGTCGATGTGCACCTCGACGTGATTACCGAGCGTCCACGCGCCGCCGTCGCCGCGCCGAGCGTCGACGGCGGTCGCGGGGTTGCCCCGTTCCTCCCGAGTCAGGAACCAGTCGTCGAGGCTCAAGGAGTGACCGGACCTCGCAACAGCTCGACCACCTGCTCATCGGTGACCTGCGTGAAGTCGTCGTAGGACTCGCCGATCGCACGAAAGTTCGGCGGCGTATCGAGCACGAAGACGTCATCCACGTCTTCCGCGTCATCGCGAAGGTGGGCAACGGTCTGCGCCGGCGCGACGGGTGTCGCGACGATCACTCGGGCCGCCCCGAGCGCGCGCGCGACCTGGTACGCCGCCCGCGCCGTGGAGCCGGTCGCGATGCCGTCGTCGACGACGAGCGCGGTACGACCCGCAAGTGGAACGCGCGGGCGAGTGCCGCGGAACCGGCGCGCGCGTCGCTCGAGCTCTGCGCGTTCGCGTTGCTCCACCTCGGCGAACGAGGCATCGCTCACGCGCGCCTGGCGCACCACCTCGTCGTTGATCACCCGTACTCCGTCCTCACCGATCGCGCCCATCGCCAGCTCGGGTTGCGACGGGAGTCCTACCTTGCGGACCAGGATCACGTCGAGTGGAGCTCCCAACCTCACCGCGACTTCGTAGCCGACCGGTACACCGCCGCGCGGGAGCGCGAGCACGACGAGATCTGTCCGGGCCTGCTCTGTCGGGAGCTCCTCGGCGAGTCGGGTCGCGAGCCGGCGCCCGGCGTCGGATCGATTGTGGAACCGGACCATGGGCCGTCGCGCCGCGTTACCGCGTCGGGTCGGCGCCCACGAGGAGGCGTTGCGTCGCCGACGGCACACGGTCGCCGATCTCGCGCGCGAGGAAGCCCACCTCGCCGACCGCGTGCTCCAGGATCCGTCCGGCTTCATGGTGGACGAGCACGCCCCATGCAGCGCCGGTCGCAAGATCGGGTGCTCGCGCGCAAAACGCGGCGACGACTCCGGCGAGGACGTCACCCGAGCCCGCAACGCCGAGTCCGGGACACGGATCGTCCAGTACCCGCACGACCCGAGTGCCGGGATCGGCGATCGCCGTCGCCGCGGCCCGCACGACCGCGACGGATTCCGTCCGGTGGGCGAGCTCGATCGCGGCCGAGCCGACATCCTCCGCTGCCTGTCGGAAGACGTCGGCGTCCTCGGCGACCAAGGCGACCTCGTTCGCATTCGGCAGCAAGACGCAACGCGGTCGCAGGGGCGCGGGCTCGACGCCCGCGAGCGCGGCCGCGTCGAGGAGGACGCAGGCGTCGGTGGACGACTCCGCCAACACGATGCGGGCGAGGTCGGGTGCTTCGCTCCCCAGGCCGGGCCCGACGAGCACGGCGTCGGCCTCCCGGATCTTGCGGACCGCGGCCTGGTCGAGCTCGGCTCCGCCCTTCCGGCATGCGTACGCGAGCACCAACGCTTCCGGAAATGCGATCGAAGCCGGAACGGCGTGCATCTCGTGGGTGAGGATCTGGACTCGACCCGCCCCGCCGCGCAGGACCCCCGCCGCGCTCAGGAGCGCGGCGCCCGGACAGCCCGCGCCGCCCGCGACGACGAGGACCGTGCCCCGTTCGTACTTCGAGCTGGTCCCGTCGGGTAACGGCAAAGGGGGCAACGAAGCACCGTGCCGGTCGATCTCGTGTCGTTCCCATTCCGGTCGAGCCGAGTCGTGAGCTTCGCTCATCGCGGTGCGCCCGTGTAGTCGCTCGCCCGCGTGACCTCGTGCGGCGCGAGGTGCTCGACCGATGCGAACTCGACGAGTGTCCATCGCCGG
>JAUZEI010000497.1 GCA_030839105.1 Actinomycetota bacterium | reverse complement strand
CTCGGTATCCACGCTCGACGCTCGCACTCGGGCCTGATCCACACTCGGCAAGAACGCCATCGAGATCCATGGCGAGTTCTACACGAAGCCGGTCGACCGCGCGTTTCTCACGCAACTCGCGAAGGATGCCGTCGCGCGTGTCTGATCAGAGGCGCTTCGAGCGCCGCGAAAGCCTGGGGACAACCGCAACTGCCGCACCGCGTTGACACGCCGGGACTCAACGTCGAGCCTGGTGGCGATGACGGGGAATGTGCGATACGCGCGGGCGACGGGCGCACACATTGCGTACGAGGAGACGGGTTTCGGACCTCGGGACGTCCTGGTCGTGATGGACGGGTTCATTCCCGTCGACACGATGGGAGACGAGCCTCGTCTGGCTCGCTGCATGAGCCGGTTGAACTCGCTCGGCCGGCTGATCCGATTCGATCGTCGCGGAATCGGGCTCTCCGACCCTGTGTCACCGAGCAGCCCACCGACGCTCGAACAATGGGTAGACGACGCGATCGCCGTGCTCGATGCAGTCGGGTCGGAGCGCGCGGTGGTACTCGCGTCGGCCGAAGCAAGTCCTGTCGGACTACTGATCGCCGCAACCCGTCCGGAGCGGGTGGAGTCGCTCGTAGTCGTGAACGCGTACGCCCGCGCGCTGCGGGATGTCGACTATCCGATCGGGCTCCTCGCATCGGTTGTCGACGAGGCGCTCGAGACGTCCACCGCGCTGATCAAGCCCGAACCGGATCTCGACTGGGTGTACACGGCTGCGCCGAGCGCGGCGCACGATCCGCAGTTTCGGCAGTGGTGGGAGGAGACGGGGCGCCGAGGTGCGAGTCCCGCCACTGCGCGGGCGCTGCTGCGCGTCGCCTTGGAGAGTGACGTGCGGGCGACGTTGCCCCTCATCCAGGTTCCGACGTTGGTGGCACATCTACGCGACGAGTCGGTCATCCGCGTCGCGGTCGGGCGCTACGTCGCCGACCACATCCCGGGCGCAACGTGGGCCGAGATCGCGGGCGCCGACGACTACTGGTGGGCGTCGGACAGTGCGCCGCTGGTGCTCGATGAGATCGAGGAGTTCGTCACCGGCGCGCGCTCGCACGCGCTCACGAATCGCTTCCTGTCGACGATCCTGTTCACCGACATCGTCGCGTCGACCGAGCACTTGGCAACCTCCGGCGACAAACGTTGGCGCGAGATGCTGGATCGCTTCGACGTCACGGTGCGCCGCCAGTTGCGACGCTTCGGAGGCGTCGAGGTCAACACCACGGGTGACGGCTTCGTTGCGACGTTCGACGGTCCGGCCCGGGCCGTTGCGTGTGCCGGCGCGATCCGCGACGGCTCGCGCCAACTCGGACTGGAGGTGCGCACCGGCGTCCATACCGGCGAGGTCGAACGCCGGGGCAACGACATCGCCGGAATGGGCGTACACATCGCGGCGCGCATCGCGGCCCTCGCCGAACCGTCGAGCGTATGGGTCTCGCGCACCGTCACCGACCTCGCGGTCGGGTCGGGCATTCATTTCGACGCGCGCGGTGAACGCGAGCTGAAAGGCGTTCCCGGCCGGTGGCCTCTCTACGCCGTCGCCGACACTCCCGAGCGATGATGCCGGCGCAACCATGAGAAGGAGATCGCTTTGTTGCTGCGAACGATCGGCGGTAAACGGACACGTTGTCCGGCTTCGGCAACATGACGATTGTGTGTTCCTGCGCGTCACTCCAACGCTGCGCAAAGCCTGTCGGCGCGCGCAGATCGCATGTACCGTTGCCCTCGGGCGGAACAAGTGATCGCGAGGGCGGACCATGCACACGTACCGATGGACTCGGCGGATCGCGTCCGCGCTGCTCTCGGTCGGCGTGTTGGCGGCGATGGCCACACCGGCGGCCGCGGAACAGCGTCGAGCGGAGACTCGGATATCGCTGACGGCGTCACCGAGTGCTTCGGCGGTCGGGCAGGCGGTGACCCTGACCGCAACCGTGTCGTTCGCCAAATCCGGTACACACGTTCCTACCGGTCTCGTCTACTTCGGCGCGGTGAACCGGAACCGAGCCGTCTATCTGGGCAACGCGGCGGTCACGGGTTGCTCGCTCGTCACGCACAAGTGCCACGCGACGCGCGTCACCACCGCGCTTCCCGCGGGGAGAGACGTCATCGGGGTCGTTTACGGCGGCAACAATTACTTCGCGCCGAGTGTCGGAGCGACCTATGCAACGGTGACCATGCAACAGCCTCCGGGCCCGCCCGGCTTGACCAGCGCCACCACGGGCGATGGGCAAGTTGCGCTGCAATGGTCGGCCCCCACAACCGGCGGCCCGGTCACGAGCTACAACGTGTATCGCTCCGGGACGCAAGGAGTGCAGGGTCCGCTCCTCGTTTCGGGCGTGACCGGGAACACGTACACCGACATTTCGGCGGCTAACGACTCGACCTACTACTACGTGGTCACGGCGGTGAACGGCGTCGGCCCGTCCAGTCCCTCCAACGAACTGTCCGCGCATCCGCCGAGCAGTTCGGCGACCGCATGCTCGGCGGCAACGCCTTGCGTTTCGCCGCTCGTCACGTCGTCGGACGGTTCCACGTCGCTGCAGGTGACCTCGGATCCGTCGACCGGGCCGCAGACGCTCACGCTGCAGGTCGGCGGGGTGCCCGCGATGCAGTGCAGCCTTCCCGAATCGGGGTCGGTGGTGTCGGAGTATCACACCTCCGCTTCCGACGCCGGCAAGGTCGCGGACTACACCGTCTTCGGCGACGCCGCTGCCTTTGCCGACGCCTTCTACGCGGAAAACGGCGCAGACGTCCAGGGCTGCTACGGCTCCCCGGAGGTGTTCAACGGTTGGTCACCGGACGGCAGTGAAGGAAGCAGCTGGCAGTACGGCCCCTACGCGTACGGCCCCGCGCCTCTCGATGAGAGCACGGGTCTGTACGAGGCCTTCCTCGGTAGCTGCGCCAACCACGGTGGCTACCAGCCGTGTTTCGTGAACATCAGCGGTGAGGGTTCCAACACGACCCAGGTGCACTCGCCGGCGAGCGCGAGCGATCCGAGGTTCAGTCACTGACTGACGCTTCGTCGTTCCACGATGCCGAGCGTTGCCACGATGGTGGCGCGCTCGCGCCGCCAGTGCTCGGCTTCCTCCGCGCTCTCCTGGGCCGCCACGCTCAGCAACGCGTCGAGGGTCGTCGCGACTTCGTGGCCGGCCTCACGCCGGCGCGCGGCCGCCAGGCTGGTTCGGAGTGCCTGGAAACCGAGCTCGGTCTCGCCCAGCGCAACGAGCGCGCCTCCGCGTATCCGCTGCAGGAGTGGCACCGCATTGTCGACGCCGTCCATCCGGCGGACGGCGGTCAGCGTCCGCCCCGACAGGTCGAGCGCGCGCTCGGGGTCACCGGCAGACAGGTGACACTCCGCGGTCAGCGCGTCGATCATCAGCACCTCGTGCGACTCCCCGAGCGCGAGGAATTCGCGGCGCGCGCCCGCAAAGAGTCCCATCGCTTCTCCGCAGCGGCCGGTGCGGGCGGCGATACAGCCCAGTAGGTAGTTTCCGAAGGGGATCTCGCCCAACGCTTTCGTTGCGCGCCACTCGTGCATCGCTGCTTGCAGGACGCCTTCGGCCTCTTCGTACCGACGCTGTTCGAGCAAAATTTCGGCTTGGTTTGCCCAGGCGATTGCCGCATCGAACCGGCGACCGATCTTCAGGTACGCCTCTTCCGATGCGACGTAGTGCGTCAGCGCTTCATCCCATCGACCGACAAAGTACGAACACATCCCGAGCGTGTTGTGGGCGCGCGCGAGGCCTCGAATGTCGCCGAGCTCCGCGTAGAGCTCGAGCGCTTGGCGCCCGCTCGCGGCATCGACCACTTGACCACTCACGGCGGACGCGACGTTCTGGACTTCGAGCGCCTTCGCCTGGGTATGGCGGTCGCCGCAGAGTCGGGCCTCGGCGATCGAACGTTGCGCCCAAGCGATCGCCTCACGGTGACGGCCTTGCGCGTAGCGGATCGCGGCGTAGAGCTCGGCGAGCTTGGCTCGCAGCTCGAGCGACTCCCGGTCGTCTCGCTGTTCGACGATCCGGCGCCCCCGCGCGAGCCAGCGCAGGGCATTGGGGTACCGACCGGTGAGCTGTCGCTGCGCGGCGGTCTTCAGATGCAGCCGCGCGCACCGGCTCGTGTCGGCTGCGGTTCGTCGGCGCGCCTGGTGGAGGAAGCGCTCAGCCGCATCGAACTCGCCCAGGTCGACGTAGACGTCGCTGAGCGCCTCGCAGACATCAGCGACGTCGGAACTCGCGACGCTCGAGACATGGCGGGCCGACGCAACGGCTCGACGGTAACAATCGGCCGCATCCGCATTGGCGTAGCGCTTGCGGGCCAGGTCGGCGGCGAGACGCGAGTATTCCCACGCGGCGTGATAGCGCTCGCCGCGAAAGGAGTGGAGCGAGAGGAGCTCGGCATACTCGCCGACCCGCGCTCCGGCGCGTTGCTCGATGGTGTCCGCGGCGCGGGCGTGCAGCACGGCCCGGCGGCGGAACGGAAGTCCTTCATAGGCCGTCTCTCGGATGAGGTGATGTGCGAAGCGGAGGTGGCCTTCCTCGGTCGGAACGATGAACTCCGACAGATCCTCCCAGGCGACGAAGCGACGAGCCTCGGGGTCTTCGGCGTCGAGGACGGCATCGAGCAGCTCGAGGTCGACCGTCATCCCGAGCACCGACGCCGCGCGCAACAGCCGCCGGGGCTCTCTCGGGAGACGGTCGATGCGGACGGCGACCACTCCTTCGATCGAGTCGGGCAGCACCTCGTCTTGGCCGAGGTCGCTCGCGCGGGCAGCGAGCTCCTTGAGGAAAAGGGGGTTACCCGATGCTCGGTCGACGAGCGCCTGCATGCGGTGATTCGGGAGGGGCGCGTCCGCGGTGGCCAGCACGACGAGCCGAGTAGCAGCGGCCCCGTCCAGGGGCCCGAGCTCGATGCACGTGTCGTCCGAATCCGCCCGCAGTGCAGTCGGGCTATCCGGACGGCGGGTCGCGATCAACAGCCAGGGACGGTCCTCGGAGTCGTCCGCAAGCTGTCTGAACAGATCGACAGTCGCTCCGTCCATGAAATGCACGTCGTTGAAGATGAAGATCGTCGGTGTGGTCAGCAGCCGGCCGAGCGCGTCACTCGTCACCTGTTCGAGGCGCTGCTTGCGCACATCCGGATCGATGCGCTCCACCTCGGGCGTCATGGGCAGCTCGACGCCTGTCACGATTCCGATCAGCGGCAGCCAAGGAAGCAACGTGGCGTCGACGCCCGCGATCAGATCGTGCAGCATCGTTTCGATCTCCGACGCCGGCGCGTCTTCGGCGACACCGAGTTGCTGGCGCAGGAGCCGGTGCAGCGGCTGGTACGGCGTGGCGGTGCCGTAGATGTCGCCGTCGGCCCACAGCACCGAAGCATCGGTCCGCGCCACGAGTTCCGCGAGCAGCCGCGACTTGCCGGCGCCGGCTGCTCCGACCAACTCGACGACGCTTCCCTCACGGCGTGCGAGCTTCGCCGCCGCTCCGAGCAGGAAGGCCATCTCCTCGTCCCGTCCGACGAGGGGTATCTCGAAGGTCGCGCTCTGCGCTCTGCCGCGAATGATCGGCCCCACCACCGCGGCTTCGATCGGTTCCGCTTTACCCTTGACGCGAAACGCCGGAAGCGCGGTCGTCACGAATGCAGTACGCGAGCGCTCGAGAACTTCGGGCGTCGCGACAATCTCCCCCGGTTCGGCCTTGCCCATGAGTCGAGCTGCGAGGTTCACGCTGTCGCCGACCACGGAGTACACGCGCCGATACGAGGGGCCGAAGTCTCCGGCGAATACGCGGCCGCAGTTCGCGCCGGCCTTGACCGGGAGCACGCCGCCGGCGTCGATCACGCTGCGCACCGCGGTGAGGACACGCGCTTCGTCGTCTCCGGCGCTCTTCGGCGCACCCGAGATGATGATCACCTTCGCGCCGTCCTCACAGATGTCCGATGAGAGCAGCGTCACGTCGTTCGCGACGACCGCATCCTGGCACGCGTCGATGAAATGGGAGATGGCAGCGGTGAGCGCCCCCGGGCCCGCGCGTGCGAGCAACTCATCAGCTCCTTGTACTTGGATGAACGACACTGCGACGTTGCGGTGTTCCGGTTCGACGCGGCCTTCGAGCAGATGATCACGCACAGTCGCGCACATCGCATGAGTGAGATCGACGGCGCGTCCCTCCGGTGTACGGCTGGGCGTGGGGGGCACGACCGGACCGGCGCCGAGCACGACGCCGTTCCCCTTCGCGCCGCCCGACGGTGACAAGCCGGCAACGGCGAGCAGCTCCGCGGTCGCGGGACTGACGACGATCTCGCCGGCATCGGCGATCTTCTCCATCTGCGCAACCGCGGTCGCTCCGGGGCCCGTCATGAGCAGCTCGCGGAAGTGGCTGCCGACGAGCAGGAAGTCGAGGTTGCCGCTGTGGATGCCGATCGACATTCGCAGGCGTACCGCGCCGGCCGTGGTGCGAACGCGGCCGATCCGACCGATCACGCGCTGCATCTCGCGGGCGGCGTGGCATGCCATCTCCGCGTGCCGCTCGTCGTCGAAGAGCAGGAGCACGGCGTCGCCGCCCCACTTCACGAGTCCCGCGCCATAGTCGTAGGCCGCCGAGAGCAGCTGTTCGAAGATGACGTTGAGAACGTCGCCCATCTCCTCGGCGCCGACCTTGCCGCGGCGGGCGAGTTTCTCCGTCAGATTCGTGAAGCCCGAGATGTCCGCGAACGCGACGCTGCCGTTGATCGAGCGGTAGCGCACGTCGGGCATGTCGCGCAGCCAGTCGATTACGAGCCTGGGCGCGTACGGCGTCAACACGGCCGGGCCGTCAACCACTCCGAGTGTCATCGCGTCCCGCCCTTGCCGCTTCCGCCTCTATCTTGCCGCACGCCCGGAAACGAGCGTTGCCGATGCGGGCGGAACTCCACTCTCGGCTCGTTGAGGCGCGCGCCGGGCACGGTGTCAAGAGGATTGCGCTGTTCGTCGCGTCGCGGCGCGCCTAGGTCGTTTGCGTACGTTCGGTGGACAGCGTCGCGCGGAGTGTCGACGGTTGAACCTCGCGGAGTTAACGTGCGCGACGCTCGAACCCCGCCTCTGAGCGCCGAACTCGCGTGGTTTGGCGAGTTATCTCGTCACCGCTCCGTCACCGCCCCGCAACCACCGAACGCGACCGTTCTCAAGGTGGCGCGTGGCGCGTGGTGGCCCTTCGGACTCGTACACCTCAAGGAGTGGAGATTTGTTACCGATAGGTCTCGGTCGACTCAGAACCCGCCCGAATGGGCACCGCGGTCGCGGCACCGCTGCTCGCAGCGAGACTGCGCCCGCTCTGACCATCGTCGCTTCGGATCTGACGCCCGCAGCTGGCGTCGGGGCGAGTGGGGTCGAACGGCCACCCGCCGAATGCACGTGTGAGCAAGCGTCTCTCTGGGAGGACACGACATGCGCAAGCAGGCGATATGCATTCTCGTTTCGATCGGTCTGATGGTCGGGGCGACAACTCGTTTGCCCGTGGTGTCGAGCGGCGCCGCGGTCCGGACGACCCGAGCGTCAGCCCACAGACCCATGTTCGTCCACTACTACCTGTGGTGGGACAAGGCTCACTGGCAGTCGAAGACCGGCACGGCATACGCGCGCGCCTTGTCGCACCGCGCGCTTCCCGCCGCGCTCAAATCCAACGGCTGTTCCGCGACCACGCCCTATCCGGGAAACAAACTGCTCGACGCTCCTGCGCCCCCTCTGGGCATGTACTCACAGGACTCTCCGGCCACCTTCGCCAAGCATGTGCAACAAGCATCGTCAGCCGGGATCGATGGCTTCGTTGTCTCGTGGGCAGGCAACGGCCAGCGCACGCAAACTGCGGCGAGCACCGCGTTCTCGCGTCGCTTCGCAATGCTCGCAAGGGCGGTCGCCGCTCACAACGCCGTACGCGGCGCGCGGCGGTTCGCGCTCATGCTCGGCTACCAAGGCGTCAACAATTCTCGTTCGCCGCGCTCGGCGACGTGGATCGCCAATGACCTCGCGTACTTTGCACGCGCGTACGGGTCGAGCTCCGTGTTCCACGTTCCGGCGTACGGCGCGAAGCCGGTGGTGATGTTCCTCAGCTCGCGCAAGTTCTCGGTTCGGGCACTGCACACGATCGTCGACCCGGTGCACAGCCGGCTCACGGTCATCGGAGACGAGCACGGGCTGACCCAGTGGAAGCGTGGCGTTGCGAGTGTCTTCGACGGAGACGGCTGGTACTGGTCGTCGCAGAATCCTTACACGAACCCCCAATCGTTCGCGCAGCTGCGCGCGCTCGCCAACGTGCTGCACTCCCAGCACAAGCTGTGGTTCAGCCCGCTGGCCGTCGGATACAACAAGGCGAATTTCGGGCTCGGCGGGTCCTGTGTGCCCCGGAAGGGCGCGGAGACGCTGATTCGTCTCTACGCCGGCAACCTCACGTCTCATCCCGACGGATGGATGCTCATCTCCTGGAACGAGTACCTCGAGAACACGTACGTCGAGCCCAGCCTGCGCTACGGGTCCGTAAGCCTCAACGTGATCGGTTTCCTGACCCGATGACTCTCTGAAGCGGCGAATCGCCGTCGCGCAAGTCGTCCGTCATGTCACTCCGACGCCGCAGCGGTCACCGCTCGGACGCGTTCCGACGGCCGGTGAACGAGTGCTCTTGCCGTTACGAACTCGGGCGCGGCCGTGCACAATCACGTCACGACGCGTTACGAGGACTTCCAGCATGCATCCTGTGCGCGTGACCCGAGATCAAGCGCT
>JAUZEI010000451.1 GCA_030839105.1 Actinomycetota bacterium | reverse complement strand
CGGTCGACGACGACGTGAAGGTGATCGCGTCGACCGACCCGGCCCGGATGCCGGCGAGATCGTCGGCTCGGGCGGGGGCGGGCTCGGTGCCGTAGACAGGCAGCACCTCGACGTCGTAACCCTTGCGCGCCAGGCCGTCGGGCAGCACGTCGCGCGCAACCTCGGCGCGGGCGAGCAGCACCCGGCCCGAACCCTCGGGAAAGGCGTCGAGCAGTGACTCCGCGACGAACCGCTCGGGCACCAGGTCGGCGCGGAGTCCGCGGCGCGCGAGCGCGGCGCCGGTTCCCGGACCGATGACCGCGAGGCGCACGGGGGCGAGCGCGCGCGCGTCGAGACCCGCCGGCGCCAAGCCGCTATCGAAGAATGCGTCGACTCCGTTCGCAGAGGTGAAGACGACCCACGCGAACCGCGTGAGGTCGGGCCACGCGAAAGTCAAGGGGACGATACGGATGGCCGGGAGCTCGAGCACGGTCGCGCCGAGCTGCTCGAGGCGGGTGGTGAGCTCACTCGCCTGTTCGCGCGCCCGGGTCACCACAACCGTCCGGCCGAAGAGTGGACGCTTCTCGAACCACGCGAAGTCGAGGGCGGCGACGGCGCCGACGATGATCGCGCTGGGCGGTTCGACGCCGATGTCGGCGATGGTCGCCAGCGTCGCCCGCACCGTGCGTTGGTCGGGCCTCGTCCCGTACCGCACCGCGGCCACCGGCGTGCCGTCCGCGCGACCACCGGCGATCAGCGCTTCGGCGATCTCGGCGACGCGACCTGCGCCCATGAGGATGACGAGCGTGCCACCGGTCTTCGCGAGCGCGTCCCAGTCGGTGTCGCTGCCGCCTTTGGTCGGATCCTCGTGACCGGTGACGACGGTGAAGCTCGTCGACACGCGGCGGTGCGTCACCGGGATGCCCGCGTACGCGGCCGCCGCGATCGCGCTGGTGATGCCGGGCACGACCTCGAAGGGCACACCGGCGGCGATGCAGGCTTCCGCCTCTTCACCGCCCCGGCCGAAGACGAACGGATCACCACCCTTCAGCCGAACCACCTCACGGCCGGCCGCCCCTCGGTCGACGAGCACGTCGTTGATGTCGGTCTGCGACATCGGGGCGTGGCCCGGTGCCTTCCCGACGTCGATCAGTTCGGCGCCCGGACGCGCGAGCTCGAGTAGCGCGCGGGGTGCCAGGCGGTCGTACACGACGACGTCGGCCGCGCGCAGCACCGCTTCCCCGCGCCGGGTCAGCAGGCCGGGATCGCCAGGACCGGCGCCGACCAGATAGACGGTCACGCGACGTCGTCCATCAGCGCGCGCCCACCTTTGCCGTCGAGCAAGTCGCGGGCGGCGGTCGCACCGACGTCGACCGGATCGTCCCCCGCCACCCGCGTGCGCAGCACCACATGACCGTCGAGCGAGGCGAGCAAGGCGTCGAGCACGATGGCGCCGTCCGGACCGCCGACGCGCGCGAGCGCGCCACACGGAAGATCGCACCCGCCCCCGAGCTCGGCGAGAAACGCGCGCTCGGTGTCGACCGCGACGTGCACGATGCGATCGTCGATCGCGCCCAGGCGCTGGATGGTGCGCGCATCCTCGGCCCGGCACTCGGCCGCGAGCGCGCCCTGCGCGACCTGCGGCAGCATCACCCCTACGTCGAGCACATCTGCGTCGTCGACGAGACCGAGGCGTTCGAGGGCGGCGTACGCGACGACGACCGCGTCGTAGCCGAGCTCTTCCCGCTTGCGGAGCCGGGTCTGGATGTTTCCCCGCAACGGGCCGAACGTCAGGTCGGGCCGGGCCGCCGCGAGCTGGGCGCTCCGGAGCACCGAACCGGTTCCGATACGAGCACCCGAGACCAGCGCGACGAACGCGGAGCCGACGAGCGCATCGCGCGGATCGGCGCGTTCCGGAACCGACGCCAAGAGGAGTCCGGGCGGGGTGGCGGTCGGTAGATCCTTCGCGGAGTGCACTGCGACGTCGGCCGCGCCGTCGAGCACCGCCTGTTGCACTTCCTTCGTGAACACGCCCTGGCCACCGATCGCGTGCAGCTCCGAGGTCTGGTCGCGGTCACCGGTCGTCGAGACGAGTACGTACTCGACTTCGCGCTCGCCGCTCGCGCCGAGGAGCGCACCGACGCGTTCCGCCTGCCAGCGCGCGAGCGCGCTGGCGCGCGTCGCGATTCGGATCACTCGGATTCGACCGTCGGCTCGGTCGGCAGATCGAAGAGCGATGCCAGCGCGTCGGCGTAGTAGTCGCCCCGGGGAGTTCCGGCCGCTTCCTTCACGCGCACAGTGGGCTCGTGCAGCAACTTGTTGATGACGCCCTGCGTGATCGCGTCGATGAGGTCGCGCGCGTCGGGGTCGAGCTTGGACAGCTTGGCGCGGAATCGTTCGAGCTCGCCGCGCCGCATGTCTTCCGCGGCGTCGCGGAGCGAGGTGACGAGTGGCCCGACCTCGCGTGCCGCGCGCTCGGCGCGGTATCGCTCGATCTCGGCCGCGAGAATGGCGCGCACCTTGCCGATCTCGCCCCGGCGGCGCTCGGCCGAACGCTGCGCGTACTCCTTGAGGTCGTCGAGGTCGAGCAACGTCACGTCCGGGATGTCGCCGACCCCCGGATCGACGTCGCGCGGGAGCGCGACGTCGAGGACGAGCAACGGCTTGCCGTCGCGGCACGCCATGACCATCTCGACCATCGCCCGTTCGACCAGAACCTCCGACGACGCGGTCGACGTCAGGAGCACATCGGATTCGACCAGCGCGTCGGCGATGTCGACGAGCGGGATCGCGGTGGCGCCGATGGTGGCCGCAAGACGTTCGGCGCGCTCGAAAGTGCGGTTCGCGACGACGACGTCGGCAACGCCGCGCGACCGCAGAGTGGAAGCAAGTCCCGAGCCCATCTGCCCCGCGCCGACCACCACGACGCGCGCGCCGTCGAGGTCGCCGAGTTGCTCGGAAGCGACCGCAACCGCCGCGGACGGTATCGACACCGGATGGCGCGAGATACCGGTCTCGGTACGCACCCGTTTGCCGGACTCGACCGCGTGCTTGAACATGCGGGAGAGGAGCTGCGGCGCGGTCTGCTCGCGTACGGCGGTCTGCCACGCCTCGCGGACCTGACCGAGGATCTCGCTCTCGCCGACGATCATCGAGTCGAGACCGGCCGCGACGGAGAAGAGGTGCGCGACCGCGGCTTCGTCGTAGTACGTGTAGAGATGGTCGGCGAACTCGTCGGGGTCGGCGCCGGAGTGCGAGGCGAGGAAGTCACGGACGTCGCCGACCGCCGCATGGAAGTGCGTGCGACGGGCGTAGATCTCGGTGCGGTTGCACGTCGACAGCAGCACGACTTCGAGCAGGTGCTCGCGCGCGGAGAGATCGTGCAACGCCTTCGCGAGCCGGTCCTCGGGCACTGTCATGCGCTCGAGGAGCTCGACCGGGACCGTCCGGTGATTCAGACCGACGACGAGGAGAGACACGCCCTCAACAGCTCCCTTGCCTCATCGACTCGACCCGTGCGCACCAGTTCCACGATGCCTCCGTCGAAGACCGATTGCCAGTTGGCGTCTTCGGAGGAACGTCCCGTACCCCGCAAGCCTTCCCGGGCCTCGGAAAGAAGGTCGAGCAGGATTTCGTACTCAGGTCCGATCTCGTCTTCCAACCGGCGCCGAAGATGAGCGGCCAGCGCCGGGCTGCGACCTCCGGTGCCGACGCTCACGACCAGATCGCCCCGGCGAAAGAGCGACATC
>JAUZEI010000439.1 GCA_030839105.1 Actinomycetota bacterium | reverse complement strand
CCCCCCTGATCCACGCCCGAAGCCTTCTGCGATTTGGAGACGACCGCGTACGTGCCCGTGGCACCGGCCACGATGACCACCAGCACGACCGCGGTCACAACCGCGCGGCGCCGCCAGCTTCCTCGCCGTTTGGCGAGACGGGTCGCGCGGTCGATCTCCGCGGACGCCTCGTCCCTGCGCGTCTCGTCAGCTTCCACCGGCGTCGAATCGTAGTTGACGCAGCGGCCGATTCCGTGGCGCGCCGCCCCGGACCGCGCGCACGCGGTCCCTGCGTCAGTGCGCGGGCTCGGTCTCGGACTCGATCAGCGCGGCGAGCGCGGCGTCGGAGACAACGGCACTACGGAGGTCGAGGAGGAAATCGACGACCTCCGACGAACCGATCAGGTCGCGGGACGCGAATCGCTCCAGCGCCTCGTCGATGATCGTGACGATCCCAGCCTGGTCCACGTCGGGTCCTCCTGCTCTCGAACGGTCAGCGTAGCCGCCCGTTTCCTCCATCAGTGCAACGTCCAGTTGAGCGGTCCGGTTCCCGGAAAGCCATCAAAGTCTCCGCGCCTGTGACCGAATCCACTGCGTGTACCCATCTGACGACCCGAGATGCGCGTCACGCCTGGGTTTGCGCGGTTTCGTCGAGGGCCTGTTGGAGTGTGTTCCACGCCAACGTCGCGCACTTGATCCGGACCGGGAATTTTACGACGCCCTGGAGCGCCTCGAGGTCGCCCAGGCGGACGCCGGCCAGTTCGGCGGCCAGATCGCTCCCGTCGCCGCCGTCGCCTTCCAGCTTCGACTCGTGGATCGACATGAGCGCCTTGAACGCCCGGATCAGCTGGCGGACCTCGGAGAGGGGCTTGCCCTTCACCGCGGCGCTCATCATCGAAGTGGACGCCTGGCTGATCGAACAGCCCTGCCCGGCGATCTTCACGTCGCGGACGGTGTCGGTCTCGGGATCGACGTCGAGGAAGAGCACGACCTCGTCACCGCACAAAGGATTGAAGCCTTCGACCTTGTGCGCGGGCGGGACCGGGAGCTCACCGCGATTACGCGGCGAGCGGTAGTGGTCGAGGATGATCTCTCGGTACAGGTCTTCGAGGCCGGCCATCTGGTGCGATCCTAAACCGCGAAGAACTTCTGGGCCTTGGCGAGCGCCTCGATCAGCGCATCGACGTCGGCCTCGTCGTTGTACACGTAGAAGGACGCCCTCGTCGTGGCGGGGACGCCGAGCTGGCGCATCAGCGGCTTCGCGCAGTGGTGCCCGGCGCGCACGCAGACGGCGTCTTCGTCGAGGACCTGGCTGATGTCGTGGGCGTGGATGCCGTCGAAGAGGAATGACACGGCACCGCCGCGCCCGTCGACGTTGCTCGGTCCGTAGATCGTCAGCGAGTCGCCGAAGCGGTCGCGGAGCGAGTCCAGCGCGTAGCGCGTGACCAGCAACTCGTGCGCACGCACCGCGTCCATGCCGAGCGCCGAGATGTAGTCGATCGCGGCGCCGAAACCGACCGCCTCCACGATCGCCGGCGTTCCGGCTTCGAACTTCCATGGGACGTCGTTCGTGGTGAAGCCGTCGAGGCGGACGTCGCGGATCATCTCGCCGCCTCCGAGGAACGGTGGCATCGCTTCGAGCAGATCCTTGCGTGCCCAGAGCGCGCCGATCCCGGTAGGACCGAGGATCTTGTGCGACGAGAAGGCGATGAAGTCGGCGTCCCATTGCTGCACGTCGGTCGCAACGTGCGGCACGTACTGACACGCGTCGACGAGCACGAGCGCGCCGTGCGCGTGGGCGGCATCCGCGAGCGGGCGGATGTCGTTGATCGTCCCCAACACGTTCGACATCGCGCTGATGGCCAGCAGGCGTGCGCCGTCGAGCAGCTGCTCGAGGTTGGTCAGATCGAGACGGAAGTCGGCGGTCATGGGGATCCAGCGGAGCTCGACGCCCCGCTCGGCGGCGAGGATCTGCCACGGGACGACGTTGGCGTGATGCTCCATGTGTGACAACACGATCGCGTCGCCCGCGTTCAGGTTCGCGCGTGCCCACGAATAGGCGACGAGGTTGATCGACTCGGTCGCGTTGCGCGTGAAGACGATCTCGTCCGTGCGCGGAGCGTTGACGAATCGGGCGACCTTCCGGCGAGCGTCCTCGAACGCCGCGGTGGCTTCCTCTGCGATCGTGTACACGCCCCGGTGGATGTTCGCGTAGTGATTCCGGTAGGCATCGTCCATCGCGTCGAGGACGGCGAGGGGCTTTTGCGCAGACGACGCGGAGTCGAGGTAGACGAGTCGCTTGCCGTTGACCTCGCGCTCGAAGATCGGAAAGTCGCGCTTGATCGTCGCGACGTCGAGCGCGCTCACGCGCGTGCCTGGTGTGAGCGGAAGGCGTCGAAGCCGCGGGCTTCGACCTCTCGGGAGATCTCGGGACCGCCGGTGGCGACGATGCGCCCGTCGACGAGCACATGCACGACGTCGGGGACGAGGTGCTCGAGCAGGCGTTGGTAGTGGGTTATCGCGAGGATGCCCAGGTGCGGCCGGGCGTTGCGCACTTCGGCGATGCCGGCTGCGACCTGGCGGAGGGCGTCGATGTCGAGGCCGGAGTCGGTCTCGTCGAGCACCGCGACGTCGGGTTCCATC
>JAUZEI010000438.1 GCA_030839105.1 Actinomycetota bacterium | reverse complement strand
CCGACGCTGATAGTGATTTGACTGCTAGACGCAGTAACCAGCCCCACGGCCGCAGCGTGCAGTATGTATGGCGTCGTGCTCGCGAGGTCGATGTTGCAACCGGCGAAGGTCGCGATGCCGGCCGTCGCGTTGAGCGGGCCGTTGTTCGTGCAGCCGAGCGCCGCCCCGGCCGGCGTGACGATCGACAGGGTCACTCCGCTGGTGTCATTGACGGTGTTCCCTCCGGCGTCCCGAATGGCGACGACGGGCTGCTGGGCGAAGTCGACGCCGCCGGTAGCGGTCGCGCTCGGCTGGGTCGCGAACGCGAGTTGTGTCGCCGCTCCGATCGAGACCGTGATACCGGTGCTCGTTGCAGCCGTGAGCACACCGTCGACCGCGCGCAACGTGTAGGCCGTTCCGCTGGCGAGGTTGATGTCACAGCCGACGAACGTCGCGACTCCGGCCACTGCGGCCCGCGGTCCGTTGTTCGGGGCGCAGCTGAGTGCGGCCCCCGCGGGAGTGGTGATGCTCAACGAGACGCCACTGACGTTTCCGGTGACGGTGTTGCCCCCGGCGTCCTGGATGGCGACGGCGGGCTGTTGGGCGAAGTCGGTGCCACCCGTCGCCGTGGTGCTGGGCTGCGTGACGAATCCGAGGCGCGTTGCCGTTCCGGCCGACACGGTGATCGCCGTGCTCGTGACGCCGAGGCCGCCGGGCGCGGTGGCGTGCAGGGTGTACGGGGTCACGCTGGCCTTGTCGATGTCACAGCCGGCGAAAGTCGCGACGCCGGCGACGGCCGCGACGGGACCGTTGTTGGTGCATCCGAGGGTTGCCCCGGCCGGCGTCGTGATCGAGAGGGTCACCCCGCGGGTGTCGGTCGTGACGGTGTTGCCACCCGCGTCGCGGACGGCGACGGTCGGCTGCGCCGCGAAGTTCGTCCCACCGGTTGCCGTCGCGCTCGGCTGAGTCGCGAACACCAATTGCGTCGGCGTACCAACGGAGACGGTGATGCCGTTGCTGGTCGCGGCCGCGAATGCGCCGTCGACCGCACGCAACGTATAGGGCGTGGCGCTCGCGAGGTTGATGTCGCAGCCCGCGAAGGTTGCGACGCCGGCCACGGCGGCGACCGGTCCGTTGTTCGGAGTGCACCCGAGGAGCGCTCCGGCCGGAGTCGTGATGCTCAATGTGACGCCGCTCGTGTTTCCGGCGATGGTGTTCCCGCCGGCGTCCTGGATCGTGACGGCGGGTTGCACCGCGAAGTTCGTGCCACCCGTTGCGGTGGTGCTGGGCTGAGTCGTGAACGCCAACCGGGCCGCACCTCCGACGGAGACGGTGATGCCGTTGCTGGTCGCGGCCGTGAGTGCGCCGTCGACCGCGTGCAATGTGTACGGGGTGCCACTGGCGAGGTCGATGTCGCAGCCGGCAAAGGTCGCAACCCCGGCCAACGCGGCGAGCGGTCCGTTGTTCGGAGTGCATCCGAGGAGCGCACCGGCGGGTGTCGTGATCGTCAAGGTGACGCCGGTGGTGTCGCCGGTCACGGTGTTCCCGCCCGCGTCCCGGATGGTGACGACGGGCTGGACCGGGAAGTCGGTACCGCCGGTTGCGGTCGCGCTCGGCTGGGTCGTAAACCCGAGTTGCGTCGCGGCTCCGACGGAGACGGTGATGCCCGTGCTCGTGGCGGCCGCGAGCGAGCCGTCGACCGCGTGCAACGTGTACGGGGTGACGCTGGCGAGGTTGATGTCGCAGCCCGCGAAGGTTGCGACGCCGGCGACCGCGGCCACGGGGCCGTTGTTCGTGCACCCGAGGGATGCCCCCGCGGGTGTCGTGATGGTCAAGGTGACACCGGTGGTGTCACCCGTGATGGTGTTGCCGCCCGCGTCCTGCACGGACACGGCGGGCTGGATCGGGAAGTTGACGCCGCCGGTTGCCGTCGTGCTCGGCTGAGTCGAGAAGGCGAGTCGCGACGCCGTTCCAACCGAGACGGTGATGCCGGTGCTCGTCGTGTTGATGAGCCCGCTCTGCGCGAACAAGGTGTAGGGAGTCGTGCTGGCGAGGTCGATGTCGCAGCCCGCGAAGGTCGCGACTCCCGCGACGGCGGCCACTGCGTTGCTCGTGCATCCCAGGGACGCACCGGCCGGGGTAGTGAGCGACAACGCCACTGTGTCGTTCATCGTGGTGACGGTGTTTCCGCCGCCGTCCTTGAACGCGACGGCGGGTTGCGCCGCGAAGTTGGTGCCACCGGTTGCCGTGGTGCTGGGTTGCGTGACGAAACTCATTCCGAGCGCGGTTCCGACCGACACGGTGATGCCTGTGCTGGTGGCCGTTCCGAGCGCAATCGCGGAGGCGTGCAGTGTGTAGGGAGTCGTGCTGGCGAGGTTGATGTCGCAACCCGCGAAGGTTGCAACGCCGGCGGTCGCGGCGACGGGGCCGTTGTCGGTGCACCCGAGGGCTGCACCTGCAGGTGTCGTGATGGTGAGCGTGACGCCGTTGGTACTACCGGTAACGGTGTTGCCGCCCGCGTCCTGGACGGCGACTGCGGGTTGTGACGCGAAGTCGGTGCCGCCGGTTGCGGTGGCGCTGGGCTGGGTGACGAAACCGATCTGCGTCGCGGTTCCGACCGAGATGGTGATGCCGGTGCTGGTCGCGGGGGCTTGCGCACCGTTCGCCGCGTGCAACGTGTAGGGAGTGCCGCTCGCGCGGTTGATGTCGCAGCCGGCGAAGGTTGCGACCCCGGCACTGGCGGCGACGGGACCGTTGTTCGTGCACCCGAGGGCTGCCCCCGCGGGCGTGGTAATGCTCAGGGTGACGCCGCTGGTGTTGCTCGTGACGGTGTTGCCACCCGCGTCCTGAACGGTGACGACGGGTTGCTGCGCGAAGTTGGTGCCGCCGGTTGCGGTGCCGCTCGGTTGGGT
>JAUZEI010000408.1 GCA_030839105.1 Actinomycetota bacterium | reverse complement strand
TCGGCGCCGCCGACGTCTTCGTCAAGATCCGGGTCTCCAGCTGCGGCTGCCGACCCCCGGCGACCGACGGTGAGCTGCTGCCGAGCGAGATCGCGGCATTGAACGCGACCGCACACGCACTCGTCCCGACGGTGCAGAGCTAAGCGCTGGGCGCGTCTGAGGTGCGGCGCGCCTCGAGTCGCGCCGCCACTTCCCGGTAGCGACTCACCGGGATCAGGTGCACTCCGTCGAACGCACCGGACTCGCGCGCGGCATCGACGAGGTCGCACGCGAGCTCGACGCCCGCGGCCGGATCCCGCTCGATCGCGCGCAGCCAGGTGTCGGGAACCGCGAGTTGCGGGATGTCGGCCGAGATCTTGCGCGCCATCGCCGCGCTCGGCACCACCATGACGCCCGCGTACACCGGGCCGTCGAACTCGATGCCGGCGCGCCATTCGAGCAGCTCGTCGAGGGAGAAGCGCACCTGCGCGAAGAGGAAGTCGGCGTCGCGTTTCCACTCCGGCAAGGTGCCGGAACCCGCGGAGACCCCCGCGCGGAAGGGTCGCTCGGCCGAGTAGTCGTGCGTCTCGGGAAACGTCCGCAGCTCGCGCATCATCGACTGCACGGTGAGCTGACCGGTGCGGTCGCCGAGCGTCGGACGATCGCCGTAGACGAACAGGAACTGGTCGACTCCGTAAGCGGCGGCGGTGAGCAGGTCGCGCCGGAACCCGAGGAGGTTGCGATCGCGCGCGTTGAGGCACGCAATGGAGCGCCCACCCATGCGCTCTACCTCGTGAGCAACGGCGACGCTCGAGACCGTCGCCCGGCCGATGTGGTTGTCCGGGATCAGGAAGGCGCTCGCGACCTTGCTGAGCACACCGATCTGATGGCGCACGTGCATCAGGTCGGGCCGCGTGGGCGGCTCCACCTCGCAAACGACCTCGAACGTCTTCGCCGTCACGAACTTCGAGCTTACGGCCGCAACTACGCCAAATCCCCGATCACTCGTCGGGTCGGAATCGGCGGTGTTCGCGGGCGACGCCGAGCAGGAGCGCGATACCGAACAGGGCGGCGATGACGCCGATCACCGTCCAGAGCGCCTCGCCGGTCATGAAGGAACCGTGCAACGCGCCGGAACCTTGCGCGATCCAGACGCCACCGATCGCGACGAGGACCACTCCGAGGATCCTCCGGAAGAGCAACATCCGGCTCGGACGAGATCCGGGCAGCACTACAGCGTGAACGCCATGTTGTCGACGACGCGGTTCGCGAGCGCGGAGTCGCCGTCGACCCGGACTACGCCCCGCTCGCGCGCCTCGGCGCCCGTCCAACGGCCGCCCGACAGCCGGGCGAACGTGCGACGATCGGTCGTGATGCGCGCAGTTGCATCCGCCGGTGCGTCGTCGAGCAACACCGCGCGTCCCTCGGGAGGAACGAAGATCGCGGCGACGATCTCCTGCGCGCCCTCGACGACGAACACGACAACGCTTCCCGCGGGCGCGCCGGCCTTTTTGCCGACCACGTAACCGAGACCCTTCGCCGGGATACGCGCCAAGGAGAGATCCGCGACCGGGCCCTCCAGAAATCCCGGGCGATCGATCGCCTCGCGGATGTCCTCGTCGTGGTACCAACAGTCGAACACCCGGATCGCCATGAACTGCCGGTAGGGGCCGGGACCTTCGGGTGTGAATCCCTCCGCGTCCCACTCGGCCGTCGCCATCGCCCGCAACGTGTCGAGACGGCGCGCGGTCACGGCGCGGAACTCGCCGAGCAGCTTCGCCGCATCCCAATCGCGATACGACGCGATCCAGCTCTCGTTGGCCCTGCCGATGTCGTTCTTCACGTGCGGTGCATGCAACTCCTGCGCGTCCGCGCCGAGCGCGGGCCGCTCCCCGGCCAGCATGCGTTCGGTACCGATCATGTGCGCGACGTTGTCGGACACCGTCCAGCCCGGACACTCGGTCGGCGCGTTCCACTGCTCGGCGGTGAGGCCCTCACACAGCTCGGCGATGTCGCGCCACACCTCATCGAGGCGGAGCACCAGAGGCTCGGTCATGCGCGCACGGTACCCCGCCCACGCGGGTCCGGTCAGGGCGTGCGGTAGCTCACCAGTTCGCTGTCGGTGACCCGCGTCGGAGCCGGAACGTCGGCGTCCGCGAGCGCGGCGCCGAGCCGTCCGGCCATGAAGCCTTCCTGCGCCGACTTCGACTCCCAGATCTCGCTCACGATCCATCCGCTCGGGAGCGGGCCGGCGGCGTGGCTGAGCAGGCCCGCCGGCCAATCGCCCTTGCCGCTCGCCATGTCGATGCCGAGCTTCTCGTTCACCGCGTCGTACTGCTTGCCGTCGACGTCGGTGAACTCGAGCACGATTCCGTACGCCATGATCGGTCCTCCTGTGCGCGGTTGACTGTGTTTGATCTCCACCCACCCATTCGTTGTGCCCGTCGGCGCGGATCAGCGAGACTGCGAACCGTGCCCGAGCCGTTGACCTTCTACTTCGATCCAATGTGCCCGTACGCGTACCAGACGTCGGTCTGGATCCGGGACGTGCGGAGCCGCCGGGAGCTCGACATCACGTGGCGGTTCTTCTCCCTCGAAGAGGTGAACCTCGTCGAGGGCAAGGCCCATCCGTGGGAACGTCCGTGGTCATACGGCTTCGGCCAGATGCGCGTCGGCGCGTTGATCCGCCGCGAGCTGGGCAACGACGCGCTCGACCGTTGGTACGCGGCGGTCGGCCACGCGTTCTTCAACGACGGCGTGAAGACGCAGGTTCCGGAGTTGCACGCGCAGGTCATCGTCGACGCCGGGTTCGACGCTTCGTTCGTCGAGCGCGCGGTTGCGGACGAGTCGACGCTCGACGAGGTGCGCGAGGAACACCAGGATGCCGTCGCCCGTTACGGTGCGCACGGGGTTCCCACTCTCATCCTCCAGCCGGAGGACTACGCCGTCTACGGCCCGGTCGTCGTGCCCGCGCCGACGGGCGACGACGCCGTTGCGCTGTGGGACCTCGTACGGTCGGCGCCCCGATTCCAGTTGTACGAGCTACGGCACCCGAAGACGCACGACGACGTCGCGAACGTCGCACATCACTTCCGCACGTACCTCACGACCCGCGACTGGCACACCGTCGAGAATCCGGCTCCGTAGTCGCGCTGCAGGGTTCTGCGCTCACGTGTCGTCGCGCGGAGGCGCGACCGCGACGACGCGCTGCAGACCCTCCGGGCACACCTTCGAGCCGCCGCCGTCCCGGGACGCAGCGCGCACGCCCTGACCGGGAACGACCAGGCACGCGTCGGCTGCGAGGAACGCGAGGGTGTCGGCCGCGGCGGTCACGGCAACGATCTTGCCCCGGGCCTTGTCGATCTTCGCCGCCTTGAGCCCGGAGCCGCCCCGTGTCTGGATCGGGAACTCGTCGACCTCGGTCCGCTTGGCGAAGCCTTGCTCGGTCGCGATGACGACCAGCTCGCCCGTGGTCGCCGCGCATGCGCCGACGACACGGTCGCCGGCTTTGACGCGCATGCCCCGGATCGCACCCGCCGAACGGCCGACCGGTCGCACATCCGCCTCCTCGAACCGGATGCCCTGGCCGTCGGCGGTGACGAGGAGCAGCTCGTAGTCGTCCCAGCCCGGGAACACCGCGACGACCCGGTCGTCGGCGGCGAGCTTCATGGCGACGATGCCGTTCTGGCGTCCGGACGCCTCGGCGAATTCGCTCAGCGCGGTGCGCTTCACTCCGCCGCTTGCGGTCACGAACACGAGATTCGGATGGTCCTCGTGCAGGCGTGCGTCGAGCACAGCGACGACCTTCTCGCCGTCGCCGAACTGGAAGAGGTTCTGCGCCGCGCTCAGCTTCTCCTTGGGGAGATCGTGAACCGTGGCGCGATACGCGCGCCCGCGGTCGGTGAAGAAGAGCACTCCCGAGAGCGCGGTCGTGTCGATCGCCTGCGCGACCGCGTCGCGCTCACCTGGATTCGCGACCAACGACTTGCGCGTGCGGGCCGGAACCGCGCGCACGTAACCCCGCGCGGTCACGGTGACGACGTACGGCTCGTCCTCGACAAGGGAGATGACGTCGAGCGTGCCCGCGTCGTCGGTGACGATCTGTGTGCGACGCGGCGCCTTGTGCTCGTCGCGGATCGCGATCAGCTCCTCGCGGATGACGGTCATCAACGCGTCGCGCTTGCCGAGGATCCGGTTCAGCTCCTTCACCGTTGCCTGCAGCTCCTTGCGCTCCTTGTCGAGCTCCTCGCGGCCGAGCTGCGTGAGGCGGCCGAGTGGCATGTCGAGAATGTGGTTCGCCTGGATCTCGGAGAAGTCGAAGGGCTTGGCCATGAGCGCGGTGCGGGCCGCGCCGCGGTCCTTGGACGCGCGGATCGCCTTCACGATCGCGTCGATCATGTCGAGCGCCTTGACGAGACCCTCGACGATGTGGAGCCGGTCGAGCGCCTTCTGCAACCGGAACTGGCTGCGCCGAGTGACGACGACGACCTGATGGTCGAGCCAGTGCTGCAACGCCTCTTGCAACGTGACGGTGCGCGGCACGTTGTCGACGAGCGCGAGCATGTTGACCGAGAACGTGCTCTGCGCCGCCGTGTGCTTGAACAGGTTGTTCAACACGATCTGAGGATTCGTGTCGGGACGGAGCTCGATGACCAGGCGGGTCTTGCCCTGGCCCGACTCGTTGCGGATGTCGCGCACGCCGTCGATCTTCCCGGCGA
>JAUZEI010000339.1 GCA_030839105.1 Actinomycetota bacterium | reverse complement strand
GGACCTCGCCATTCTCGGCAGCGAGGTGACGGCGGCGAGCCGGTGGAACCGGGGCGTCCGGATCCGGTTCGTGTTCGCCGTCACGTCCATCGTCGTGTTCGCGATTCTCGGCTCCCCGCAAACGCATTGATCACAGTCCGCATCGCGAGCGCCGACGAATACGCGCGCGTAGGCGAGCTCACGGTTGCCGCCTACCGCGCCCTCGCCGTCGACCACCTGTTCGGCGGGTACGACCAGCGGATACTCGATACCGCGACTCGAGCGCGCGAGGCCGACGTCCTGGTGGCGGTTCTCGACGGCCGCGTGGTCGGTGCGGTGACCTACGTCGGCGACAGCTCGTCGGAGTGGAGTGAGTGGACCGAACCGGGAGAGGCGCAGTTCCGCTTGCTGGCGGTCGATCCGGCCGCGCACGGACAGGGAGCCGGCGCGGCGCTCGTGCGCACGTGCATGGAGCGCGCCGCCGCCGCGGGATCGACCATCGTGATTCACACCACGCCCTGGATGAAGATTGCCCAGGCGATGTACGAGCGGTTCGGCTTCGTCCGTCGTCCTGATCGCGACGTGCAATACGAGGTCTGGAAGGAAGACGAAGACCTGGACCTGGCCGCCGAGTGGGCGGGCCGAGCGTTTCTCGCCTACTCCTGGAGCGCCACGGACTGATCGGTCGGCGCAACAACCGGTCCGGGACCGAACACGCCGGTGGTCGCGAGCGCTTTTTCGAAGGCGACTCCGGCGAGGATCGCCCAGAGCGGGAACCACGCGATGTGGTAGCGAATGATCCAGATCGCCAACTGATCGGTGCCGCCGAAGACCCACGCGAGGTAGGTCAGGCTCGATCCCAGCGCGACAACGCTCGCGAGCAGTGCCGTCCAGCGGAGCGGGTGCCGGTCGACGAACAAGAGCACCAACCCAATCGGCGCGGCGACGGCCCACGGAAAGCTCTTCAAGATCGGTTCGACCCGAACCAGCGTCGATCGATCACCGGTGACGAACACACCGATACCTGCATTCGCGACGTGACCGAACTTGTACGCCGACCACGACGCGTCGAGCCCTCCGTGCACGTACTTGTACGGCGTCGTGAACGCGTTGCCGAACGCGCGCCACTGCGCCCAGCCCACAACGGCCGCCGCAACCGCGAGCTCGGCGGCGGTCGCCACGATCACGCGCCAGGCCGCGCGCCGGCGGAGGAACACCGGGATCACGAGGAGAGCGACGATCCAGATGACGTCGGTGTACCGCGCCGCGAACGCGAACGCCGTCACGGTGCCGAGCGCGATTGCGACCGGCCAGTCGAACCGATCGCCGGTGATCACGACGAGGGCGGTGAGTACCGCGACGACGGTGAGTGAAGTGCCGTAGGGGATCACGAAATAGAGCGCGAAGGGACCGGTCAGCACGAGCACGTTCACGACGATCAGCGCCATCGCCTCGTTGAGGAATCGTTCCGCGACCGCGAGCGCGAGCATCGCCGACAGCGCGAACAGCAAGGCGTCCGGAACGACGAACGGATCACCCTTGAAGCCGAGTACGTAGAAGACCGCGCCCACGGCCGGGTAGCCGAGCCCGTAGCTGAAGCTCGCCACCTCGTGCTTTGCAGCCGGATCCTTCGCAACCATGTGCACCGGATCCCACCCCACGCCCGGCAGCTGACCACGCCCGATCGCGCGCGCCATGCGCGCGTAGTGGAACTGGTCGTACCACTGGCCGATCCACCCCCAACGATGCGATTGGAACTGCGCGGCTGGCGTCCGTGCGTCGCCGGGCCGGAAACCGTTCTCGGTCACGGTGAGCAGCTTCGGGGGATCGTCGAACACCGCCGTCAGCTGCGGACGGTTGGGTTGCACCGCCCACGCATACGAGTAGAACGCGAGCGCGACGAACGCGGTGGCTGCGAGTCGCCGGCGACGCGTGCCGAGTAACGGCGATCCGAACAGTCGATCCCGAGCCCGCGCCAGGCTTCGCCGCACGGGCGAATACTGCCCGCTCGACCTGCCCTGCGGGTGGCAGTCGACGCGATTGGCGCCCGTCGGACGGACGCCGGATCGGGCGGTCCGGGCGGTCCGGTCGGCGACCGCGGGCATACCGGCGCCGGGCCGGACGCCGAGGATGGGGCGAACCGGGCCGCTCCGACGCGCGTGGGCCGACTTGGCGAGGGTCTGCCGTCGCCGTACCGTGACCTTCGACCGACACGGGAGGCTTGCTGGTGCGTCGACGCACCTTGTGGTCCCGAGGGTCGGGCGGAGTGATTGTCGTGGTGGTCGCGATCGGGCTCTGTGCCGGCATTGGCGTGGCCATGACTGTCGCGCGCTCGGACGCGGCGCGGGACCGAGCGCGTGACCGCGCCAATGCCGCCGACGCAGCCGCGCAGCGGGTGAAAGCCGAGCGCGCCGCACTCGTGAAATCCGTAGCCTTCTTTCCGCGTCCGGGAACGGTTGACGCCGCACCCACCCTGCCGGTGTTGGTCACGGCCGGTTCGGGCCGGCTCACCGCGGTGTCGCTGAAGGGATCCGACGGCCGAACGCTGAGTGGCGCGTTCGACTCGTCGGCGAAGCGATGGCAGTCGCGTGCATCGCTGGTCCCGGCGACCACATACCGGGTCACCGCCACGACCGCAGGAGCGTCCGGTCTGACAGTGGCCGCGACGTCGGCCTTTCGAACCGTGACGCCTACCGCGCGGGTCGCCGCCACGGTGTTCCC
>JAUZEI010000335.1 GCA_030839105.1 Actinomycetota bacterium | reverse complement strand
CACCGCGCGCGTCGACGAGAGCGACGGACCCGAGGAGTTTCGGCGCGTGGCGGGAACCTTCAATCGGATGGCAGCGCAACTCAACGATCTCATCGACTCGCAAACCCAGTTCGTCGCGAATGCATCGCACCAGCTGCGCTCGCCACTCACTGCCCTGCGACTGCGACTCGAGAATCTCGACGCCGAGGCGAGCGCGCTCGATCGCGAGTCCATTCGGGCGGCCGCCGCCGAGGTCACGCGCATGAGCCGGCTCGTCGACGGGCTACTCGTGCTCGCGAACGACGCCGCCCACCGCGAGGAGCTCCAGTTCGTCGACGTCGCGGCGGTCGCGCGCGATCGGGTGATCGGGTGGAACGACGTTGCGCGCGAACAGGACGTCGACATCGCGCTCGACGCACCGCCGACCGCGTTGGCACGGACCCTCGCCGGCGCTCCCGAGCAGCTGCTCGACAACCTCATCGACAACGCGTTGAGTGCCTCGCCGCCCGGCACGACCATCACCGTGGTCGTCCGCCATCAGGGCTCGACGGTCGAAGTCCGGGTGCTCGACCGCGGACCGGGTCTCGACGAAGAATCGCGCCGGCGCGCGTTCGACCGCTTCTGGAGAGCACCCGACGCGCAGCCGGGTGGCACCGGTCTGGGTCTCGCGATCGTCCGCCAACTCGCGGAGGCGTCCGGCGGCACGTCGCGCCTCGACGCACGGGCCGAAGGCGGGCTCGCGGCCGAGGTCGCCCTTCCGGCCGCCGACGCCCACCAGCGGCCCCACGAGCGGCCCCACGAGCGGCATCAGTCCCCGCGCCACGACCCTTCGGCCGGCTTTTCCTAGTCCTTACCTCGGGCCCAGGGACCCCACAGCGCACTCGGCGAGTCTGGGAAACGTCCGACGACACCCCGGACCCAAGCGCCATGACGACTGCCACGCTTTCGAAGCCTCCCGCCCCCACCTCGTCCCGGGCCCGCCCCGTGCGTCGGTCCGACCCGGCCGATCGCGCCCGCCTCGTCGGGCTCGCCATCGCCGTGGGCGCCCTCGTCACCGTCGGGCTCTGGTTCCGGCACGGCGGGATCTCGGCCGCGACCGGTCCGGGGGCCCTTGCGACCGCGGCCGGCCAACTGACCGCGCTGGTCGGTACGTACGCGATCCTCGTTCAGATCCTCTTCATGTCGCGCATCGCGTGGCTCGAACGTGCGATCGGTCTCGACCATCTTGCGGTGTGGCACCGATGGCTGGGATTCGCGACGGTATGGCTCATCACCGGCCACGTCGTGTTCACCACGGTCGGCTACGCCCAGGCGGACAAGGTGTCCCTGTGGGCGCAGACCCGCGACTTCATATCGCACTATCCCGATGTCCTGATGGCCTGGGCGGGCTTCGTGCTCTTCCTGGGCGTCGCGGTCGCGTCGGTCCGGGTCGCGCGGCGGAAGTTGCAACGGGAGACGTGGTACTTCATCCATTTGTACGCCTACCTCGCGGTCGCGCTGTCGTTCGCGCACCAGATCGCGGTCGGCAACGATCTCAACAACGATCGTGCTGCACGCGTCTGGTGGATCGCGCTCTACCTGATCGTCGCCGGCTCGATCCTCTGGTGGCGAGTCTTCGTGCCCGTGCGACTCAACATGCGTCATCGTCTGCGCGTACGCGCGGTGAAACGCGAGGCGCCGGGCGTGGTGTCGATCTACGTGTCCGGGCGCGGGCTCGACCGCATCGGCGCCGACCCGGGGCAGTTCTTCCTGTGGCGCTTCATCACGCCGAACATGTGGTGGAAGACGCATCCACTCTCGCTGTCGGCGGCACCGAAGCGAGAGGGACTGCGCATCACCGTGAAAGACCTGGGCGACGGCTCCAAGGAGATGCAACGCATCCGACCGGGAACCCGGGTCATGGCCGAGGGGCCGTACGGCACGTTCACCGACAGGCGGCGAACTCACCGGGGGGTGCTGCTCGTAGCGGGCGGCATCGGGATCACGCCATTGCGGGCCATGCTGGACGGCTTCGATCAGTCCGACGACGTGGTGCTGTTGTATCGGGTCGCGACGGCCGAGGACACCGTCTTCGTCGACGAGTTGCGCGCCTTCGTACAGCGGCCCAACATCCGGATCCACGTGATCGCCGGCAGCGAGATCGGCGACGACCGAACCGACCTCCTCTCGGTCCCGGCGTTGCAAAAGGGAGTGCCCGACGTACGCGAGCGCGACTGCTTCGTCTGTGGCCCGCCCGCGATGATCACCGCGCTGAGCCGGCGCCTGAAGTTGCTCGGTGTGCCGCCTGCCCAGATCCACTACGAACGCTTCGAGCTCTAGGACGCGTGTCGCGATGAACCGAGCCATTCCCGCCGTCATCATGACCACCATCGGTCTCGGCGCGCTGGCGTCGTTCCGATCGTCGTCCGGCGTGCCCGTGAAGTCGTCGACCGCCGTCGTCGTTCCACGCACCACGGTTCCCGCGAGCGCCGCGCCGCCTTCGGGGTCCGCGACGACACCGACGACGACTCCCGCATCCACAACTCCTGGCACGACTTCGGGAACAACTCCGGGCACGACTCCGGCCCCGTCGACCCAGACTCGGACGATCACCGGAACCGCCGTCGACAATCAATACGGAACCGTGCAGCTGCAGGTCACGCTCCAGGGCACCAAGATCACCGACATCGTGGCGCTGCAGATGCCCAGCAGTCACCAGCGGTCGATCGAGATCAGCCAGGCGGCCGAGCCGATTCTTCGTCAGGAAGCGCTGCAGTCGCAGAGCGCCCAGATCAACATCGTCTCCGGCGCCACGTATACCAGCCAGAGCTACGCGCAGTCGCTGCAGGGCGCGCTCGATCAGGCGAATCGCTAGATGACGGCGCGCGTCGGGTGGGGCATCCGTCGGGCCGAGGAACAGTGGGGCACGGTCATCACGCTCGACGTGCGAGATGACATCGACGAGGGCACGGTCGACGCGTGCTTCGACTGGTTTCGGCGGGTCGACGACCTCTTCAGCACGTGGCGCACCGACACCGAGATCATGCGCGTCGGAGACGGAAGACTTCGGGCCGAGGACGCGAGCACGGAGGTGCGAGAGGTGCTCGACCTCTGCGAGCACATGCGTCTCGAATCGCACGGGGCGTTCGACATCAGCGTCGGCGCGAACCCGGATCTTCCTCCGCGGCCGGGAAGAGCACCCCTCGACCCGTCCGGACTCGTCAAGGGCTGGGCGGTGGCGAAGGCCGGCGAGATGCTGCGCGACGCGGGCGCGCAGTCGTTCTTCGTCAGCGCGGGCGGCGACCTCGTCGCGCGCGGCCGCCCGCAGCACGACGAGGGGGCGGGCTGGCGCGTCGGCGTGCAACACCCCTGGGAGCGCGACCGCGTCGCCGCCGTCCTCGCGGTCTCCGACCGGGCGGTTGCGACTTCGGGTCGGTACGAGCGGGGCGAGCACATCATCGATCCCCGCTCGGGCCGGGCTGTCGAAGGACTCGCGTCGGTCACCGTCGTCGGTCCCGATCTGGCGGTCGCGGACGCCTATGCGACCGCGACGATGGTGCTCGGGCCCCTCGACGGGATGCTCTGGCTCGCGAGTCGGGTCGGCTACGAGGGCATGGCGATCGGTGACGACCG
>JAUZEI010000256.1 GCA_030839105.1 Actinomycetota bacterium | reverse complement strand
CGAGACTGCCCTTGCCGAAGCGGCCAAGCATGCCGGCGACCGTCCAATCGACATCGCAGGTGGGGCAAGCGCCGTCCGCCAAGCGTTACAAGCCCGCTGCCTGAATGAACTCGTTCTCGACATCGTCCCGGTGCTATTGCGAAATGGCGAACGAATATTCGACGATGTGCCCGAGTTCCTCGCTGAGGCCGTCGAGGTAGCCACATCGCCTTTGGCGACCCACATCGTCTACAAGTTCACATAGTCGGATTCACCCGAGTCGGCATGCCGCGATAGGACCACTTAATCCGCCGTTTTCTGCCCATCGCGGGCGCGGTCCTGGTGCTGCAACTTGTTCTACTGCTGGGCGGCGCGTGGCTGAGTCTGAGCGCGACCATTGCGAGCCATGAGTCGCTCTCGCCGCGTTGGGGTGGATCCCTAGTGATGTGAAGGAACGGGGTAGGACCAAGCGGTGAATAACGAGATCTCGTGGCTTGTTCGTGTGGCGGTGAACGCCGCTGATGTCGAGAGTTTCGCGATCTTGACGAGGGAGATGGTCCAAGTTTGCGAGGCCGAGCCCGGAACGCTGATCTACGAGCGCTACGTCAGTGACGACGGTCGTCACGCGCACCTCTTCGAGAGATACGTCGACTCGGATGCTGCACTCGTGCATCTTCACACGTTCGAGGAGCGGTTCTCGGCGCGCTTTCTTGCTCTGGTCGAGCGACAGAGTGCGTTCGTGTATGGGGCGCCTACTGCTGCGCTCCGACAGGTTCTCGATCGAATGAACCCCAACTACTTCGCGCGGCTCGACGGCTTCGCCCACTGAGGAGCGTGTGCCGACGCCAACTGCCAGTTATGCACGCCGGTGCTTCCGCCAATGAATTGCTCGACGCGTGACTCGTGCGGCGGGCTTTCTTGCAGCTTGGCCGGATGCGAGACTCCGGGTCGTGGGCCTCGAGGACGATCTGCGAGCGATGCTGGCCACGCGTGCCGGGACGTGGGGCGTCTATGCGCGCCGTCTCGACACAGGCGAGACCATTGCTATTCGAGCCGATGAAGTGATGCCTGCGCAAAGTTCTGTGAAGGTCTGCGTCCTCCTCGCCTACACGAAAAGCATTCGACTCGGTCTCGACGATCGGTATCGCCGTGTCAGGCTGCTTCGCGAAGACCAGGAACTCGGCAGCGGCGTACTGCGCTATCTCGCGCCGGGCCTGTCGCCCACTCTGGACGATCTGGCATGGCTGATGATCGTGCTGTCCGACAACATCGCAACGCGAGCGCTCATCCGCGAACTCGGCGGACGCGAAGTCGTCAACGCCGAGATGGACGCGCTCGGCGTCTCGCAGCTCCGGCTGCATGATTCGTTGCAGCAGGGCGCGTCGTATTTTACGGCGACGCCGCATGACCTCGCTGAGGTCTACACGCACCTCGACGAGCACGCTCGGGAGATTCTGTACCGAGTCGAGAAGGTGGACTTTCTGCCCCGTCGTATCCCGCATATACATGCTGCGATCGACCACGACCTCACCGCCCCGGTGCGCGTGTACGGAAAAGCTGGTTGGGGAGCGTGCGAGTGCGTCGACGCGGGTCTGTTCGAGACGGACCAGTGTTCATGGGTCATCGCCGCGATGGCGAAAGATCTTCCCGGCCTTTGGCAGCAGACAGATGACGAAGGGCCTCGCACCCTTGCCGACATCGGAGAAACGATCTACGCCAGGTGGAACGAGCGAGGAACTAGCCGAGGCGGCGCGCACGCGTAATGCCCTGATGGTTGAGTTCGTGTCACGCGCTGCGCTTGTTCGTAGCGTCGAGAGTGCCGGTGGTTGGTCTCGATATTGCCCTGCCGCCGGTGCGTGCTGTGGCGTGTTTCGAAGCCGAGCGGCATCCCCGAATCAGGAGTGCCCGCCGCGGCGCACCACTTCTGAGCGAGGAGGACACGCGCGTTCATCATCGGATCGATCCCCATACGGGATCGCACACGGCCGCCGTGATCGACTAGGCACGTTTCCCGGGATCGGATGCCGAGTGCGGAGATGTCCCGACGGCGGCCACCCGGCGTCGGGACATCTCCTGTCGAGCCGGGCAAGGGGGGAAACTCCGGCTCGATTGCGCGGTCTGCAACGCGCGCCCGACCGATACCCAAGCCTCCCAAGCGCGTGCATGTCGTCGCTCGCGCCGTACGGCAGAACCAGCGGTATACGGTTCGGTACGCCCGCCGACCCGCCCGGCGTCGCTGCCGCGGGCGTCATGTACGACGCAGAATTGTCCAGGGCAATGATCGTCGCCAGATCCGCGCCGGCCGACGCGCCGCTCGAGAAGGACGCCGACGATCCGATCGGGCCGGCGTCGACGTCGAGCGTCGCGACCCTCCTACGATGCGCCACCTCTGCACGCGGAGTTGCAGCCACCGTTGATCAGCGCGACGACCTCAGCGGAGCTGCTCGCCGGTGTCGGTCCGAAGCGTTAGCGGACACGCATAGTGCGCCGGCGAAGGTGACCTCGTCGGAGGCGCGCACGATGCGGTGGTGTTCCTTGTCGGTGCGCAACCGAGCCTTTGGCGTGGTGAGCTTCGTCGCGATGTCAGCGCGAGAAGGTTGCCGGCTACGTCGATCGGGCCGTCGCCGACGGCGCCAAGGCGGTTGTCGGCGGTCGTTTCCCCGAGCATCTTCCGCGGGGCTTCTTCTACGAGCCCACACTGCTCGTCGGCGCCAGCGAGAACTCCGCCGTCGCCCAGGACGAGCTGTTCGGACCGGTGCTCGTGGTCCTCGCGCACGGCGGCGACGAGGACGCCGTCCGGATCGCCAACAACTCGATCTTCGGACTCTCGGGGGCAGTGCTGAGCGGCGATCGAGAACGCGCGCTCGCAGTTGCGCGCGGGATCCGAGCCGGCACGATGACCGATCTCGGGCCGGCCGACGTCGACATCGCCGAGTTGTACGACGGGTTCAGCTGGTTGACGATGGCGTGGCTCGAAGCACTCGGCTTCTGCGGTCGCGGTGAGAGCGGGCCGTTCATCGAGGGTGGGACCCGGATCGCGCTCGACGGCGAGCTGCCGGTCAACACGCACGGGGGTCAATTGTCGGCCGGACGACTGCACGGATTCGGTTTCCTGCACGAAGCGGTCGTGCAGTTGCGGGGAGACGGCGGTGACCGCCCGGTTGGGACCGATCCGGAGGTCGCGGTTGTCGCGAACGGCGGGGGACCGGTCGCGGGTGCGATGCTGCTCACGAAACTCACCTGAACGCCCACGACACCGCGAAGCCGCGGGAACGAGGAGAACACAACATGGCACTGTTCAGCGCCTTTCGGTACGACGGCAAACGGGTGCTCGTGGTCGGCGGCGCGAGCGGGATGGGCGCGGCCGTAGCCGAGCTCGTGCAGGACGCAGGCGCCGACGTCGTGGCGATGGACTTCGCCGAGATCACGCTGCCCGGCGCGAAGGCGATTCACGTCAATCTCGCCGACAAGGCGTCGATCGATGCCGCCATCGAGGAGTGCGGTGGGCCGGTCGACGCGCTGTTCTCGTGCGCCGGCGTCGCCGACGGCACCCCGGGTATCGAGAAGATCAACTTCATCGGTCACCGGTACCTGATCGACCGGCTGCTCGAGAACCGTGTCCTCTCGCGGGGCGCTGCCATCGGCTTCATCTCGTCGGCCGCCGGTCTGGGGTGGGAGGCGAACCTCCCGGAGCTGAAGGAATACCTCGACATCACCGACTTCGACGCCGCCTCGACGTGGGCGAAGGAGCACAACCACGCCGATTACATGTGGAGTAAGCAGGCGGTCTGCGCGTACGTCGCCCGGGAGGCCATGGGGCTGCTCAAGCAGGGGATCCGCATCAACGGGATCTGCCCGGGCCCGACGGATACGCCGTTGGCGCAGGCGAACAAGGACATGTGGCTCGGATTCGGTTCCGACTACCGCGCCCACGTGGGCGTCGAGGCCGCGACCCCGCTCGAGCAGGCGTACCCACTCGTGTTCTTGTGTAGCGACGCCGCGGTCGGGATCACCGGCGTGACCGTGATCACCGACTCCGGTTACTTCAGCGCGGGCGTGACCGAGACGTTCCCCGACGCCACCCCGACCGTCAATTTCCTGCTCGGCCGCTACTAAAGGAGGAGTTGTGCGAAGGAGCGCACAGTGGCCGATTCGGGATCGACAAGGTGAAGGCCGCCGTGACCGCTGTTCGCGTCCTGATGACGAAGGCCGTTCGCTACTCGCCGTAAGCGTCCCGGCTCGACAAACGGTGCGGGTTCGCGATTGCGAGCGCGAGGCTCTCAACGAGCGGGATAACGCGACGCCGAACCCGGCGTTCGGGGCGGGTCACTCCGCGCCCGATCACCCGTCGTCGGCTTCCATGTGGTCGGCGTCCAAGCCGTCGAGAAATTTCCTGACCGCCCACTTGGATCTGAGCACGTGAAGGGCCACACGCTGCCCATGCTGCGAAATGATCTCGCGTTCGCGCTCCGGTTCTGAGCGGCGTTTCCGCCAGATGCGGACGGCTAAAAGCCACTCATCGCGCAACCGCCGCCCGGGCGAATAGTCGCACCCTTTGGGCAACTCGCCCGGCATCCGGAACCCGCGCAGTAAGGCGCGTCCTGCACATAGCCACCAGGGCATGTCGAGGAAGACAACAGTGTCCGCGCGTTCGAGACGGAGATCGAGTGTCTCGTGGTAGTTGCCGTCGGCGATCCACGCGTCGCCGCCAAGCACCCTCCGTTGCCTGTCGCGCCACTCGGTCTCCGACGGTGCGACCCAGCCGGGCTTCCAGAACTGGAGGTCCAGATGAATGACCGGCAAGCCGGTCTTGGCCGCGAGCTCGAGGGCGAACGTGCTCTTCCCGGACCCGGCCAAACCAGTGACGATCACGCGGCGTCCTACTCGCGCCGGCGCGGCATCATTCATCAGCGCGAGTGTCCCGCAAGTTGCCGCTCGGCGACGAACGCGAGTGCTGCGTAGCCGGCGGTCTGGGGCAGGCTGGCGTCTGTGGATACCGGCGACGAACACGACCGTCTGGCGGCGCGCCCTCTGGCCTGGGAACGTTCGAAGTTGTTCGACCAGCAAGCCGAGGCCTACGACCGGTTCCGGCCGACCTATCCCGATGCGGTGATCGATGAGCTGCTCGGTCCCGTGCCTGCGGGCCTGGACGTTCTCGACGTGGGTTGCGGCACGGGGATTGCTTCCCGGCAGATTGCCCAGCGCGGCGCCAAGGTGCTCGGCGTGGAACTCGCTCCGCGCATGGCGGAGATCGCCCGCGGCCATGGGGTCGACGTGGAGATTGCGGCCTTCGAAGGCTGGGACGCTGCTGGTCGCACGTTCGACCGGGTGACTTCGGCGCAGGCCTGGCACTGGCTCGACCTGCCCATCGCCACCGCTAAGGCGGTCTCTGTGCTGCGGCCGGGCGGCAGCCTCTGTCTGATCTGGAACGCCGGGTGTCAGCCCGATGATCTGGCCGATGCTCTCGAGGAGGTGTACGCGAGTGTCGTGCCGCGCGGCGGGCACCGTCTGTTCCGGGGGTATGCGGCCAACCGGTCATCCGACGTGAAGACCGGGCTCGGCTCGGAAATCGACGCCGTCTCAGCGGTGCCCGACTTCGGTGCGCCGACAGAGAAGTGGTTCCCATGGACGCGGGTCTACCAACGGGATGAGTGGCTGGACCAGCTTGTCTCACGGAGCGACCACGCCGCCCTCGAACCGGCGGTCCGAGAGCTCCTGTTCGAAGCCATCGGCGCGGCCATCGACGATCACGGCGGCTCGTTCGTCATGAACTTCGAGACCGTGCTGATCACCGCGACTCGGCAGTAGCAGTTGGACCAGCGATATGGGGTACCTGACCGGCCAGGAGCGACTCATGTGAGAAGTCGTGCATGGCGACGTCATCGACGCGGCTCGTGCTGATCTGTGGGCTTCCCGCCTCGGGCAAGCCGACACTCGCTCGACAGCTCGCACCCAAAATCCCCGCCGTCAGGTTGAACAAGCCCGTCGCCGAAGGTTGATCGCTCTGAACTCGCACGATGGCGCTGAACCGAGCAATCTGTGCGCGTCGAAGGAGGAGGTGAGAGTTATGTTCTTCACGGCGAGGAACTATGCGATTCACTACGAGGTAACCGGTTCGGGTCCGCTGCTCATCCTTTTGCATGGGATGCCGATGTGGGGTGATCTATGGCGGGAGCGCGGCTACGTCGTCCGCCTTTCGACAGAGTTCACCGTTGTCACTCCTGATCTCCTTGGCCACGGCCAGAGCGACAAGCCGAGTGATCCTTCAGCCTATGGAATGACCAATATGGCTACCGATGTACTTCTGCTGCTCGACGAACTCGGCGAGAACCGTGCTCACT
>JAUZEI010000225.1 GCA_030839105.1 Actinomycetota bacterium | reverse complement strand
GGCGCGTCGAGCAGCTCCCGGAACGACGAAGCGCTGAGCATCCGGCGACCCTAGTCGGCCCCTAGCGCAGCGTGGTCTCCGATCCACAGCACCTGACGGGCCCGGATCCGCGCGCCCGGAAGATCCTCCCCGGCGCGGATCCGGCGGATCGGGTCGCGTTTCTCCTCGCCTTCGACCGTGACAACGGCGAGCGAGGTGCGCGCGATCGCGGGGAACGTGAACGTGATGCGACGGTGCGGGTGGAGGTCGTCCGCGTTCTCGACCACGAGCCGTTCCTTCTCGTCGACCGCGGAGGTACCGGGGAACAACGACGCGGTGTGCCCGTCGGGCCCGAGCCCGAGATGAACGATGTCGATGGTCGGGGCCGACCGTATGAGGTCGTCGTACACGTCGGCGCCGGCGGCGACCATGGAATGCACGGCACGGGGCTGCGCCTCATCGAGGAGGATGCGGCGGGCCATGCCCTCGTTCGAGTCATCCGACTCGAGCGGGACCACGCGTTCGTCGCTGAAGTACACGTCGACCACGGACCATGCGATCGTCTCCCGCCGCAGCGCGGCATAGCAGCGATGCGCGAGCTCACCTCCCGAGAGTGCAAGCGAAGTCGGCGTCAGCTCGGCAACGAGCCGCGCAAAGGTCCGGGGAACATCGTCGACGATTCGGATCTGTCCGGGAAGCTCCACGTCTGTCATTCTTCCCGAGTCATGGATCGAGCAACGGTCAATGTGTACGAGACGAACGTCGACGATTGGATCGCGCATCGCCGCCGGGCTCGGCCGCCGTCGATCGACGCCTTCGCGGCCCGGGTACCACCCGGTGTGCGCGCCGACGCGGGATGCGGCCCGGGTTGGCACAGCGCCGAGCTGGGCGCCCCGGTGGTGGCGTTCGACGCCGCGCCCTCGATGGCGGCCCAGGTGCGCACGTTCGCCCCGGAGGCCTGGCCGCTCGTCGCCGACCTCGAACACCTTCCTTTCCGAAAAGGCGCGTTGCGCGGTGCATGGGCGCACCGGTCGTACATGCACATCGACGCCGAACAACTGCCCATGGCGCTCGCGGAGCTCCACAGGGCGATGTCGGTCGGCGGGGCGTTCCACCTCCAGGTGACCTCCGACCGACACCTGCCGACCGACGACGACATGTTCGCCGACCGCCATTTCTCGCGATGGGATCCCCTTCGCCTGCGCGACGTCGTCGAAGGCGCGGGACTCGTCGTCGACGACCTCATCGACGACGGTGAGGAGTGGATCGACGTCGAGGCCACCCGTGGCCGTTTGCTCGCCGACACCGTCGGACCCGGCATGCGAGTGCTCATGGTCGGCCTCAATCCGGGTCTGATGTCAGCCGACGTCGGCGTGAGCTTTGCGCGCCCCGGGAATAGGTTCTGGCCGGCGGCGCTCGCCTCGGGGCTCGTCACCCGAACGCTCGACCCGTTCCACGCGCTGCGCGTCGACGGCGTAGGGATGACGAACATCGTGCGACGCGCCACGACGGGAGCGAAGGAATTGGCTAACGCCGAGTACGTCGACGGGGTTCGCCGGCTCGAGCGACTCGTGCGTTGGCTGCAGCCCAAGTGCGTGTGCTTCATCGGCGTCACCGGCTACCGGCTCGCTATCGACAAACGCGCAGGCTTCGGCTGGCAGGAAGCTTTCGCCGGCGTACCCACCTACGTGATGCCGAACACGAGCGGTGCCAACGCGCATACGAAGCCGGCCGGTTTCGCCGACCACCTACGCGAAGTCGTCGCCGCCACCACCTGATTCGATCGCGCTACTCACGTTGCCTGTTTGAATTCCGCAGCCTTCTTCTCGAGCGTGTCGAGTGCATCGTGGAACGACTTGGCGAACGACTCGACACCTTCGCGCTCGAGTGTGGCGGTCACGTCGGCGAAGTCGACGCCCGCCTCCGGCAGCGCGGCCATCACCCGGCGGGCTTCATCGACGCCTTCCAGGATCGCGTCGGGCCGCAGGTCGGCGTCGCCCTCGGCGAGGACGTCGACCGAGGCCTGAGCGAGGGTGTTCACAGTGTCGCGCCCGACGAGCTCGTCGATGTACAGCGTCGGGGAGTACGCAGGATTCTTCGTCGACGTCGACGCCCACAGCGGACGTTGCAACCGTGCGCCGGCGGCCACGAGGTTGTCCCAACGCGCGCCGGAGAGCTGCTCGCGGAACAGCTGGTACGCGAGCTTGGCGTTGGCGACCGCGGCCTTCCCGCGCAGCTCGTGGCCCTCGGGCAACCGGCGATCCGTCTCGGTGTCGACGCGGCTCACGAAGAACGAAGCGACCGACGCGATGTTGCGAATGTCGCCGCCCGAGGCCACCAGCCGTTCGAGACCGGCGAGGAAGGCGTCGATGACCTGTCGGTACCGCTCGAGACTGAAGATCAGCGTGACGTTGACGTTGATCCCGGCTGCGAGCGTCTCGGTGATCGCGGGGATGCCCTCGAGCGTCGCCGGGATCTTGATCATCACGTTCGGGCGGCCAAGCCGCGCCCAGAGCTCCTTCGCCTGGCGGACGGTGCCGGCAGTGTCGTGTGCAAGGTCGGGCGAGACCTCGATCGACACGTAGCCGTCGGCCGCGTCGAGTTTGTCGTAGAGGGGACGGAGTACGTCGGCGGCATGCTCGATGTCGGTCGTGACGAGGTCCCAGTATGCGGCCTCGGTCGACGCGCCGCCTGACGTCACCTCGCGGAGTTGCTCGTCGTAGTCGTGCCCGCTGCCCATCGCCTTCTCGAAGATGGTGGGATTCGACGTGACGCCCCGGATCCCGTGGACGTCCATCAGCTGTTGCAGACCGCCCGTCGACACGGCGCGGGTCAGGTTGTCGTACCACGGGCTCTGCCCGAACTCGATGAGCAACGGAATCGCGCTTGCCATCTCAGCTTCCTCCCGATCCGAC
>JAUZEI010000182.1 GCA_030839105.1 Actinomycetota bacterium | reverse complement strand
GCTGTTCGGGCTCGAGGTCGTGCGGTGCGACGAACGCCTCCGACCGCGGTGGACCGTTCTCGGCCTGCGCGAGTCGCGCATCGGCCTCGATGCGATTCGACACCGCGAACCTCATGTCGCCGGTTCGGTTCACGGTCCGCTTACCGCTGTGCACCTCGCGGGCGAGGCGGCGCCGGCACATCTCGTCGGCGAGACGCAGATGTCGGGGGCTGATGTGCGGGAGCTCCTCACTTTCCGCAGGCGGCATGGTCGCGACGCTAGTTGCGGGGTGCGCCCACTTCTCGGGACCGCCGTCGTGCCGCTCGGCTCACGCCGATCGGCGGAGGGTGCTGGGTACACTCGGCGGGTGCGCATTGCGATCGGCGGCGACCACGCCGGGTATCCGCTGAAGCAGCACCTCATCGGGGTGCTGAAGGAATGGGACCACGATGTCGATGACCTCGGCACACATTCCGAAGACCCGGTCGACTACCCGATCTACTGCGCCGCGGTCGGCCGCGCGGTAGTGAGCGGAGCCGCCGAAACGGGCATCGTTCTCGGTGGCAGCGGCCAAGGTGAGCAGATCTCGGCCAACAAGGTTCACGGCGTGCGCGCCGCGCTGTGCAACGACCTCTATACGGCTCGCATGGCGCGCGCACACAACAATGCGAACGTGTTATCGATCGGCGCCCGTATCGTGGCGGCCGAGCTCGCCGACGAGATCGCCCGCATCTTCCTTACCACGCCCTTCGAAGGCGGGCGGCACGTGCGCCGCCTCGAGGAGATCAGCGCAATCGAGACCGAGGAAGCCAACTGATGCCTTCGCCCCTGGAGAACACCGACCCCGAGATCGCCGGCATCATCCGGCGTGAGGTCGAGCGGCAGAACACCACCGTTCAGCTCATCGCCTCGGAGAACTTCACCTCGCGGGCGGTGCTCGAGGCGCAAGGCTCCGTGCTCACCAACAAGTACTCCGAGGGCTATCCCGGCAAGCGGTACTACGGCGGGAATTACGTCGTCGACGATGCCGAGAACCTCGCGCGGGAACGAGCCTGCGCGCTGTTCGGTGCGCAGCACGCGAACGTGCAGCCGCACTCCGGCGCCAACGCGAACCAGGCTGCGTACATGGCGTTGCTCGAGCCGGGCGACAAGGTGATGGGGATGCGCCTCGACCAGGGCGGTCACCTCACGCACGGCTCGCCGGTCAACTTCAGTGGCCGCATGTACGACTTCGTGGCGTACGGCGTCGACGATCAAACCGAGATGCTCGACTACGAGGTGATCCGCGACCTCGCGGTGCGCGAACGCCCGCGGATGATCATCGCGGGTGCGACGGCGTACCCGCGCATCATCGACTTCGAAGCATTTCGCGCCATTGCCGACGAGGTCGGTGCGTTGCTTCTCGTCGATGCGGCGCACATCGCGGGTCTGATCGCAGGCGGCGCGCACCCCTCACCCGTGCCGCTCGCCGATGTCGTCACGTTCACGACGCACAAGACGCTGCGCGGACCGCGCGCGGGCGCGATCCTCTCCCGCAGCGAATACGCGGCCGGCATCGACAAGGCTGTGTTCCCCGGTCTCCAGGGCGGTCCGCTGATGCACGTCATCGCGGCGAAGGCGGTCGCGTTCCGGGAAGCGAGCCGGCCGGACTTCCGCCGGTACGCCGCCGACGTCGTCACCAACGCCCAGGCGCTCGCCACGGGTCTCGCCGAGGAGGGCTTCCGCATCGTGTCGGGCGGCACCGACAACCACCTGATGCTCGTCGACCTGCGCCCGTTCGGCGTGACCGGCAAGGTCGCCCAGGAAGCACTCGATCGGGCGGGGATCACATGCAACAAGAACGCGATCCCGAACGATCCGGAGAAGCCCTTCGTCACGAGCGGTCTCCGACTGGGCTCCGCTTCGTGCACGACTGCGGGCATGGGTCCCGACGAGATGCGGGAGGTCGCTGCGCTCATCGGGCACGTGTTGCGCGCGGTCGACGACGAGTCCGTGGCGGCCGACGCGCGCGAGCAGGCCAACCGGCTGTGCTCGAAGTTCACTCCGTATCCCGAAGGTCCATGAGTACCCAGGCGCAGTCCGAAGGCCCGGACGTTTCTGCCCGCCGCACGGGCGATCGAGGGCCGGAGGGCGTAGCCGCATGACAATTTCGGCAGGCGAGTAACCGGGTGGGTGGCTACGCGGTCGTTCTGGCCGTCGCCCTCGGTACAACGCTGCTCCTGACGCCCGTGGTCCGGATCGTCGCGATCCGCTTCGGCGCGGTGGTGTCACCGTCGTCCGACGCGCGGCACGTCCACACGCGTCCGACTCCGACGCTCGGCGGAGCCGCGATGTTCGTCGGTTTCCTCGCGGCAATGGCAGTGGCCTCGCAGATGCACCAGTTTCACGACATGTTCCAGTCGAACTCGGAACCGTCGGGGATCATCCTCGGCGCGGGCGTCATGTTCATCATCGGCGGCCTCGACGATCTGATCGACGTGTCGCCCCCCGCGAAGGTCGCCGGTCAGGTGGTGGCCGCGAGCCTGCTCGCGTCGTACGGCGTCGTGATGTTCTACTTCCGGATGCCGTTCAATTTCCTGCACACGGACACCGTCGTCCTCGGTTCGCAGTTCGCCCCGCTCGTGACCGCGCTCTGGGTCGTGCTCATGACGAACGCCGTCAACCTCATCGACGGCCTCGACGGCCTCGCGGCAGGTGTCGTCGCGATCGGTGGTGGCGCGCTCTTCTTGTTCGCCGACCGCTTGTTCAAACAGAACTTCATCGACGGCACCAACGTCGGCCCGCTGATCGCCATCATCGCGGTCGGCGTGTGTCTCGGCTTCCTCCCGTTCAACTGGCATCCGTCGAAGATCATGATGGGAGACGCGGGTGCTCTCTTCTTAGGCGTACTGCTCGCAGTCCCTACGATCACCATCGGCGGCCGGACCGATCACGCCTTCTCGGGCAACACGTTCTTCTTCTTCGGTCCGCTCCTGATTCCGGTGCTCATCCTGGGCGTCCCGATCCTCGATACCGCGTTCTCGTTCATCCGGCGCATGATCCATCGACAGAGCTGGCACCAGGCCGACGCCGGCCACCTGCATCACCGGCTGATGCGCCTGGGCCACGGTCCGAGGCGAACGGTCGTGATCCTCTGGGCGTGGACGGCGCTGTTGTCCGGCGTCGCGCTCGTCCCGACGTATTTCCCGAAGAGCGGGAGCAACGCGCTCGTGCCGTTCGTCGTCGCCGCGCTCGCCCTGTTGTTGCTCGCCTGGTTCCACCCCGGCATCCGGTCCCGACGCGAACGCCACGAGCGGGCCCGCCATCCGACGAACCATCCGGGCGAGGATGTCGTCGACCTCGCCGAGCGCCGGCGCCAGAGGGCCTAGAACGGGCGGGAGACTCCTGACCCCCGGAGGAGGGAGGCGGAGCGCGAGCGACCAAGAAAAGAGGAGCGGCAGCGGAGCCGACCGCATGGGCTGGCGGCCACGCTCCTGACCCCCGGGGCCGAGGGAGGCGCAGCGTGAGCGACCAAGAAAAAATGTGCCCGGTTTGACTCTTTCTTCACACCGCCCGTAGATTGCGAATGGATTCACAAGCGCCCTCCGGCAACGGTGGCGGGGGCCTGACGCTGTGATCCAGAAGGGGCTTCGGCGTGGTTCCGGCAGGGGAGCGTCGCGACCAGCGAGACACATGGCACGGGTTCTCGAACGCCCTTTCGCGGTCGTTCGAGATGGCCGCGACCTTCGCGCTGTTCGTGCTGCTCGGTCTCTTCATCGATGACCGCGTCGGTACCCGGCCGCTGTTCACGATCGTTTTCGCGTTGCTGGCCGTGACCGGCCTCGGCGCTCGCGCCTACTACACGTACAAGGCCCAGATCGCGCGCGACGAGGAGGGGAAGCCGTGGCTGCACAAGAACCCATAGTCCCGCTCGTCGAGCGTCAGGTCGCCCTCGACATCGTCAAGCACGGCCTCATCGCCGCGCCGCTCGTGCTGCTCGTCTCGGCCATTCGCGGCTGGGACGGCGTCGCGAGTGCGGCGATCGCGCTCGGGATCGTCCTCGTGAACTTCCTCGCCGCGGCGGCGATCATGACGCGCGCCGCGAAGAGCGGGCCCACGGCAATCGGCGCGGCCGCGCTGGGCGGCTACGTTCTCCGTCTCGCCGTCATCCTCGTCGCACTCGTATTGTTGCGCCACCA
>JAUZEI010000148.1 GCA_030839105.1 Actinomycetota bacterium | reverse complement strand
CGCCGCCAAACGCCTGACGCCGCCGCCGCACCGTCAGGCAGGCCCCGGCGACGCCCACCGCCGCGCCCTCAGAACAGGGAAGCCTGGGGCAGCGTCACCGGCTCGGGTTTCACCTCCTTCGCCTCCTCCATGGCCGCGGGTCTCCAGCGCGCGTTGGGCTGGTCGCGGAAGTAGCCGGCCAGCCGCTCACGCCCGCGCCAGACGAGCGCGCCGAGCCGATCGCGTTCGGCTCGCGGGGCGTACGCCCCTCGCGCGTAAAGCCGCTCGTAGCGAGGCACGAGATCCGGCCGGTACGAGCGCAACCAGTCCATGAAGATGCCGCGCACGTCGCCGCGTAGGTGCAAGGCGATGCCGCTGACATGAACCGCGCCCGCCTCCGCGCAGAGCTCGAGGATGCGCTCGACCTGCTCGGGCGCGTCGTTGATACCGGGGATCAGCGGCGCGATGAGCACCCCGGACGGGATGCCCGCGCGGTTCAGCTCGGCCACCGCCTCGATCCGCGCGCGCGGGTTCGGCGTGTGGGGCTCGGTTGCGCGCCACGCCTTCTCGTCGAGGGTCGGCACCGACAGGCTGGCCGTTATCGACGCGACCTCGGCCACTTCCTTCATCAGCGGCAGGTCGCGCAACAGCAGCGGCGACTTTGTCAGCACCGAGCACGGGTTGCGGAAGTCGCGGAACGCCTCCCAGATGCCCGGCATCAGCTTGTAGCGGCCCTCGACCCACTGGTACGGATCGGTGTTGGTGCCGAGCGCCACGTGCTCGCCCTTCCACGATGGTCGCGCCAGTTCCCGTCGCAGCACCTCGGGAACGTTGACCTTGACGACGATCTCGCGCTCGAAATCACGCCCGGCGTTCATGTCGAGGTACTTGTGGGTCGGACGAGCGAAGCAGTTGTGACTGACGACTCCGTTCGCGATGAAGTCGCCGGTCCCCGTCGTGATGTCGTAGAGGGGCAGATCGACGCCAAGTGGCTCGATAGCCGCCACACCGAGACGCGCATCAGATTTGATGGCAGTTCCCGCGAGATCGCTCTTGCGGCTGATTGCGGGCCCGACCGCGTGGAAGAACCGGAGGCGCTCCCTCAGGCCCCCTCGTAGACGGATGCAGCGGATGCCGTTCGGGCGCCCCCGATCCTCGACCACCGTTTGAAAGCCGAGCCGCCGAAAGCTCCAGATGGTCCAGTCGATGATCACTGGATCGGTGTTCGAGATGCGCAGGGCGCCGCAGCTGTTCGATCCCTCGGCGTCGAAGATGCCCGCGAGAAAGCCCTTGCACCACTCGTCGTCCGCGCCCCGCGGCCATGTGATGAGCTCTCGAACGCGATCGACGCTGGCCCGAGCCGACGTCCGTATGGCAGACATCGCACGGCGGGCGCCCGCCGCCTGCGCGAACTCGAACTCCTGGGTCACGACGCCGTTGTCGTCCAGGTATTCGCGCGCGCGGCGGAGTGCCTCGAGGTCTGCAAGTGCGAGCCGGAAACGATGGACGTCGGATCGGTTTCTGCTCGGTCGGTCGTACGAGTACGACCCGATGCTGCCATCACCGCGGATCATTCCGCAGAGGTAGCCGCGCCGGTACGAAGTCGTATGCGGCGGTGGCTTGGCGAATGCGCCGACGCCCATCATCTTGTCGTTCCCCGTGAGGTGCGGTCGTCTGGCTTGGCCGCATCCGGCGCCGACGACGTGCTTCCAGCCACGGCGCGTCAGAAAGCGATGGTCGCCGCTCGTGATCAGCTCGGTCCCGTCCTCGAGCACGACCCGGTACGCCGGCTTCGTCGTGGACCACTGGTCACGCACCTCCGTGATGACGTACCGGCGATAGAAGCGGTCGCGCACCGTGCCGTACAGGAGGTCGCCGGGCCGCACCTCGGCCAGCGGCTTGGTCCGGCCGTCAGCCATGAGGATCGGGGTCGAGCCCTCTAGGCAGTAGACACAGGCGTGTGTGCATCCTCGGTAGGGGTTGATCGTCCAGCGGAAGGGCACCTGCGATTGCTCCGGCACGCGGTTCAGGGCCGACTTCGCCCTCACCTCGTAGAAGCGCGTGTCCAAAGCCTCGGGTGCGTCGAAGCGGCGCACCACCGCGCCGTCGCGGTATCCCGGAAGCTGGCGCTCCTCCTCGTTCTCGACTTTCAGCTCGTCCCAGCGCACGAACGTATGTTCGCATACGGCTCGGACGAACCGAGCGTCAGCCCGAGCGATCCTCGCCGAACGCCGTGACCGTCAGCGTGCGCGAGCCGCCCGAGTCGCGGTGCTCGCACAGGTAGATGCCCTGCCAGGTGCCGAGGGCGAAAGAGCCGTCGCGGACCGGCAGCGTCAACGACGGCCCCATCAGCGACGCCTTCACGTGCGCCGGCATGTCGTCGGGGCCCTCGACGGTGTGCGTCCAGTACGAAGCGTCCTCGGGCACGGCCTCGTTCGCCCAGGACTCGAAGTCGCGCCGCACGTCGGCGGAAGCGTTCTCGTTCAAGGTCAGCGACGCCGAGGTGTGCCTGATGAACACGTGCGCGAGACCGACGCCGATCCGGTCGAGCTCCGGCAGCTCGCGCTCCACCTCGCGCGTGACCAGGTGGAAGCCGCGCGGGCGCGCCTCGAGCCGAATGTCGCGCTGCACCCAGATCATCCCGTCTCCCTCCGCACCGTCGCCGCCACCGAGCACACGATCACGACGGCGCCGATGAGCATCGTGGCCGTCACGTTCTCCGACAGGATCGACCATCCGAGGAAGATCGCGATCACCGGGTTCACGTAGGCGTAGGTCGCGACCTTCGAGATCGGCGCATTCTGCAGCAGCCAGACGTACGCGGTGTAAGCGACGAGCGAGCCGATGAAGATCAGGTACGCGAACGCAAGCAGCGAGTCGGTGGAGAAGCGGTC
>JAUZEI010000138.1 GCA_030839105.1 Actinomycetota bacterium | reverse complement strand
GTGTGCCGCCGCGCGCCCGTCGTCCCGAAGACCCTCACCGCCGTCGTCGTCGCGATGGCCGGCCTGCTCGACGAGAACACGATCGCGATGGTCGGTTCCGCGTGCAACTACGGCTACGGCACCATCGACCCCATCGAGGCGCTGTCGGAGCTGGCGCTCGAGCGTGGGGTCGGGCTCCACGTCGACGGCTGTCTCGGCGGATTCATCCTCCCGTGGGGCCAGGAGCTCGGCTACCCGAACATCCCCGTGTTCGACTTCCGCATCGCCGGTGTGACGAGCATCTCGGCCGACACGCACAAGTACGGCTACGGCCTGAAGGGTGCGTCGGTGCTCGCGTTTCGGGACAGGCCGCTACGCAACAGCCAGTACTTCTTCATGACCGACTGGACCGGCGGCAAGTACGCGTCGCCCGGCATCGAGGGCTCCCGTTCCGGTGGGATCCTCGCGTCGACGTGGGCCTCGCTCGTGAGCATGGGCCGCGACGGCTACATGAAGTACGCCAAGGCGATCTTCGACACCGCGTTCACGATGCAGGACGCGGTGCGATCGCATCCCGAGCTGCGCATCCTCGGAACGCCGACGTTTTGCTTCAGCTTCACGAGCGACGCGTTCGACATCTACCACGTCAACGACTACATGCGGACCAAGGGTTGGCGCTTCAACGGCCAGCAGTACCCGAACGCGATCCACATGGCGGTGACGCGCCCGCAGACCCAGGACGGCCTCGCCGCCATCTTCGCCACCGACCTCACCGATGCCGTCGCCTACGCGCACGAACACAAGGACGAGAAGCCGATGAGCGCCGCGGTGTACGGCGGCGTCGAAGGCGGGATGACCGACGAAGCCGACGAATTCATCCGCTCGGTGATGGAGGACATGCTCGACAAGCATCAGGGCCTCCCGAGGCCCTGACCAGTGCCGAGGTACGTCGCTCTATTGCGCAGCGTGAACGTCGGTGGTCGAAAGGTGCCGATGTCGGACCTGCGCGCCGTGTTCGAAGAGCTCGGGTACACCGATGTCCGCACGTACATCCAGAGCGGCAATGTCGTGTTCGACGCCAAGGGGGGAACACCGGCTCGGATCCGCGCACTGATCGAATCCGAGTTGCAGAGCGAATTCGGCATGGAGATCACCGTGCTCCTGCGCACCCCGGCCGAGCTCGGCAAGATCGTGAAACGCAATCCGTTCGACAAGAACGCGTATGTGACGTTTCTCGACAAGGCGCCCGCGCCGAAGCTCGTGCAGGCGATCGACCCGGCACCGTTCGCGCCCGACGAGTTCGTCGTCGACGGGCACGAGGTGTTCGTCCGCTGCCCGAACGGCTACGGGCGAACCAAGCTCAACAACACGTTCTTCGAACGCAAGCTGGCGACCAGGGCCACGACGCGCAACTGGAACACGGTCGCGCTGCTGCACGAGTGGGCGACGGGCTGACCGTCACGAGACGACGGCGCGCGTACGCAGCGTCTCCAGTCCGGGTCCCTCGCAATCCGTGAGTGCTCCGATCCGGCCCACCATTCCGAGGATCAGCGACATACACGGTCCGGTCACCTCGGGGCCTTCACCCGTCGACCAGTCGACGTCGGTCGCCCGGAGCTTCAGCCCGGCGACGCGCTTCTTCGCACGCAAAGGCGCGCCCGTCTTCTTGTACATCTCCGCGAGGGTCACGAGGTGTTCGGCCGGGTGCTCGCCGCGCCCACCTTGCGGGCGGCGAATGTCCTCGCCGTGCACCATGACTTCGCCCAGCGCCACGTACGCCGGACCCGGCGGCTTGCGATTGCTGGTGATGATCGCGTCGTAACGCGCCTTCACGTCGGCGGGTGATCCCTGCGAGTAGTTGCGCAGATCGGTGTCGACGGTCTTGTCGAAGTTGAAGCCCGCCTTGAGGAAGCCACCGAGGAAATGGGGCGCGGTGATGTTGCCGGCCGCGGTGAGATGCGCGACGAGCTCCTGCACGTTCCATTTCTCGCACCAGGTCGGCGCGCTCCACTGCTGGGGAGTGAGCGTGTCGAGGAAGTCGCTGAGCGACGCCCGCTCCGCGTGCACCATCGGCATCAGATCAGCCATTGCATTCTCCTCTGTTTCGTCGACTACTAAATTAGACGACGAACGAAACATCCGGAAATCGACAGGAGATTTCGGCCCATGTTCGAGCAACCCGTGCCGGACGAGCGCGACATGCAGAAGATCCTCGCCGCGCTCGCCTCGCCCGTGCGGCGCGAGATCTTGAGCCTGATCTGGGATCGCGACCTGCCGGCGGGCGAGATCGCCGCCGCGTTCCAGGTGTCGGCGCCCACGATCTCGCAACACCTGAACGTGCTGCGCGGAGCGGGCCTCGTTACCCGCGCCTCGGAGGGAACCTTCCGCCGCTACCGCGCCCGCCGGGACGTGCTACGGGGGCTCCAGGGTGCACTCCGCGATTCGGCGAAGTGGACTCCCGCCGACGACCTGCCCGAGCGGGCGCTTGCGAATGCCCGTACGGGCGGCGTCGTCATCGCGTCCACCGAGGTCGACGTCGACCAGCCCACCGCGTTCCGCGCCTTCAGCGAAGCCGACGTGTACGCGCGGTGGCTCGGCGTTCCGGTCACCATCGACGACGGCCGGTTCGCGTGCACGATGGAGTTCGGCACGCGCGTTCGCGGCCGCTACGAGGTGATGTGCGCACCCGAGCTCATCGCGTTCCGCTGGGATTTCGCCGACGACAATGTGCCGGTGCCCGGCGGCGAGATGACGGGCTACCTCCGCTTTCACGCGCTTGCCGGTGAAGAAGCCGGGCACTGCCGCATCGAGGTGCAGCAACTCGTCGACACCGCGGCGCAGGAGGAGTTCATGGAGGTTGCGTGGACGATGGTGCTCGGCCGGTGCCGGGCCGGAGTCGTCGGCGCGACGAATCCCGCCGTGCCGGTCAAGTCGCGCCGGCCCCGACCCAAGCGCCGATCGGCGTGATGCGTTTCCGACTCACGTGAGTAAGGGCACCTACGCCGCGTCGCCCGCGCGTCTTCGCAGCGTTCGAGTATCACGAGATGCACTTCGGAATAGCCGACCCGCGCACGCGTACGCGCGTAAGAGGTCCGGTGCCCGAAGTGCAGGCACCGGACCTCTTCCTCTATGGACGTTCGTCGGGGATCACTCGCTGATCGCCTCCAACACGTTCAGCCGGGCCGCCCGGCGAGCGGGCAAGGCCGCCGCGAACACGGCCGCCAGGGCCGCGAACGTCACGATCAGAGCCAGCTGCCCGACCGGGATGGTCAGCTCGTTGATGCCCTGGCCGTGCGAGGCCCGGATCAACGCCCAGCCGAAGCCGAGGCCGATCGCCGTTCCGAGCGTGGTGCCCAACAGTGCGATGAGCACCGATTCCCAGCGGACCGTCGAACGCACCTGCGCCCGGCTCATACCGACCGCACGCAGCAACCCGAACTCGCGCGTCCGCTCGAAGACCGACAGCGCCAGTGTGTTCGCGATCCCGAACAGTGCGATTACGAGCGCCATGGCCAGCAGCACGTACACGAGGTTCAGGATCTGGTCGATCTGGTTGGCGATCGACCCCTTGAACTCCTGCTTCGTGTGCAAGGTCGCGTTGGGGAAGTCCTTCAGCACGGTCTGAACCGAAGCCCGGACCCTCTCCATCGACACGCCCGGCGCGTTCGCCACCAACACGACGTTGTCGACGTGCTCGGCAACGTTGGCGTCGAAGGTGGCGATGGACATCAGGTACGAGCCCAACGGTTCTTTCGTGCCGTACACGGCGACCACGTGCATGCGCTGCTTCCCCGTCTCCGGGAAGAACATCGTGACCGTGTCACCGACCGCGACGTGGTCGTTCTTGGCCGTCTCGGCCTGGACGGCCACCTCGTTGCGACCCAGGTGCGTGACGCTTCCGTGCTGCAGGGCGAGACGGATGTTCTTGTCGACGTTGGCCGGGTCCAAAGCCGTGACATCGACCGCCGTCCCCTTGACCTCCGGGGTCGCGAACCGCAACGGCGTGACCGCGGCCACCTCCGGCAACTGCGCGATGCGCTGGGTGACCGAGGGACTCAGGCCGCCCATGCCGTACTGCGTCTCGACGATCCAGTTGCTCGCCATCGCCTTGTCGATCGACGTCGAGATCGACGCCTTCGCCGAGGCCGCAAAGACCGTGATCAGCGCCACCAGGGCGACACCGATCATCAGCGCGGACGCCGTCGCGGAGGTGCGCCGCGGGTTGCGCATGGCGTTCTCCCGAGCCAGCGTGCCGGCCATTCCCCGCATGCGGGGCAACGGTGAACCGACGACCCGCGTGAAGCCCTTGGCGATGACCGGGCCCAGCATGGCAACACCCAAGAAGACCGCGAGCGCACCGAGACCGACCGGGCCGGCTCCCGCTCCCGACAGCCCCTGCGCGATCAGGAACGCCCCGATCGCACTCACGACGGAGCCGAGCACGACCCGCCGCTTCGACGACGCCGAGCTGTCGACCGCGGAGTCACGCAGCGCTTCGATCGCGGCAACCTTCGCCGCCTTGCGAGCGGGAAAGTACGCCGCACTCAGCGTCACCGAGATACCCGTGATCATCGAGATGACGATCGTCGAGGGCCGCACCACCGTGGATGCCGCGGGCAGCTCCAGGCTGAACGCCTTGAGTACCCATCGCAGTCCCTGAGCCGTCGCGATGCCGGCGGCGACACCGACCGCGGATGCGAACAGCCCGGTGAACAGCGCTTCCAACATCACCGAACGCATCACCTGCTTGCGCTTCGCGCCGATCGCCCGCAACAGCGCGGTCTCCTTGGTCCGCTGCACGACGGTGATCGAGAACGTGTTGTAGATCACGAAGGATCCGACGACGAGGGCCACCAGTGCGAACGTCATCAAGAAGATGTTGATGAAGTTCAACGACGCACCGGCCGCCTGGCGGGTTTCGGCGGTGGCCGCCGTACCCGTGATGACGTCGGTCTTGGGGTTGTGCAACGCCGTGCGGATGTTCGACACCAGTTGCGTCTGCGAAACGCCGGGCTGCGCGACCACCTGGATGGCCGCGTAGCGACCGGGCGTACCGAGCACGCGGGCTGCGGTCTCCGGCGCGAAGGCAACGACCTGCGAGCCGCCGGTGGCGCTGTCCGCGCCCCCGTAGGTCACGACCCCGGCGAGGCGGAACTCGGTCGAGCCGACCGCACTCACCACGTGCACCTTCTCGCCGACCACGTAGCGACCCTTGTTGAACGACATACGGTCGATGACGACCTCGTCCGGGGCGCGCGGTGCGTGACCCGACACGATCTCCATCGGGTTGAGAGCCGGCGTCGGCTGCCACCCCATGGCGATCGGCACCGACCGGTTGGGGTTGGCGTCGAGCAACGTACCGTTGTGCGCCACCACGACCGCGACGCCCAATTGCTGGACCTCGGCCGCCTGCACTCCGGGAGCCTTGCGCACGGCTGTCAGCACCGACGCGTCGACGGTGCCCCGCTGGTCGGGGGCGCCGTTCGTACCCTTCACGTGCTGCGCCGAACGCACGACCGCGTCGGTCGACTTGTAGACGTTGGACGAGATGTCGTTGTAGGACTGCTTGATGGTGTCGGTCAGGACGAGGGTGCCGGCCATGAACGCGACGCCGAGGATGATGGCGACGCCCGTGAGCAGGAACCGGGCCGGGTTGGCCCGAATGGATTTGATGGTGAGTGAGAACATCACACTTCTCCCAGCGTGCGGATGCGGTTGAAGACACTGTCTGCAGTCGGGTCGTCGATCTCGTCGACGATGTGGCCGTCGGCGAGGAAGACG
>JAUZEI010000118.1 GCA_030839105.1 Actinomycetota bacterium | reverse complement strand
CGATTAAGGCGCTCCTGACCGTCGACCGGCCCGGCATCGAAGGCCTCTTCGCGTCGCAGGGCAGCTATTCGCTCGACGACCTGGTCGAGAAGTCGGGCCTCGACGCCGCGCTCATCGGCCGCCTGCGCGACATCGGGTTGCTCGCCGAACCCGAAGCGCTCGGCCACGAGGTCTTCGACGACAACGATCTGAACCTCCTGCGTGCCGTCGTGGAACTGCGCGAGATCGGGATGACCGAGGAAATCCTGATCGAGCTCGGCACGATCTACGTGCGCCACTTCCGCGCGCTGCAGAAGGACGTGCACGCGATGCTCGCGGGTGACGACCGCCACTGGGACACAGAAGAGATGGTGGCAGTGCAGCGCCAGCTCACCGCGAACTCATCGCGCATGATCCCGGCCGTCGACCGCGTGTTGAACTACGTGCACCAACGCACGATCCAACGGCTCACGCTGGAAGCCGTCCGCACCGCGCAGGCGACGAACACCGGGGTGGGCGGCGTGCGCCTCGACGACGAGAGCTCGTAGGCGACGGCTCTCCGTTCCGTCTGCCCGGGCTAGTCGTGCAGGCTCCAGATCCGGGCCGCGTTGCCGCCCGTGATCAGCGCCCGCTCGATCTCGTTGATCGCACCCATCGTCTCTTCGATGGTCTTGCGCGAGTACGGCCAGTCGTTGCCGTGGTGCGGATAGTCGCTCGACCACATCATGTTCTCGACACCGACCCGGTTGCGCAGCTCCACACCGCTGCGATCCGTGATGAAGCTCGCGGCGTTGTTGCGATACCAGTACGTGGACGGCGGCGCGCTCAGCGGCAGGTCGCCCCAGACGCGGTTGCGCCACCAGCGGTCGTCGATGCACTCGAGGAAGTGCGGTATCCAACCGACACCGGTCTCGATCCAGCAGATCTGCAGCTCGGGGAACCGCTCGAACACGCCGGTGAAGATCATGTCGGTCATGGCGCCGGTCGCCATGGCGAAGACGTGACTCATGCCGCCGATCGCCTTGGCCCGGGTCGCCTCACTCGCCATGTTGTAGAGCTGGTTGCCGTTGGCGGCCGCGGCCTTGCGGCCCGCGCGGCGCGAGGCCCGGCTGATGATGTTGATGTGGATGCAGACCGGGAGGCCCTCGTCGACGGCGGCGGCCCAGAACGGGTCGTCGTCCTTCGAGAGGCTCCCGCCGCCGGCCGGCCAGTTGGAGATCAGGACGCCCTTGGCGCCGCGTGCCTTGGCCTTGCGGATCGAATCGACCGCGTTGTCGATACCGAGCGACGGGATCTGCGCCATGCCGATCAACCGCGAGGGATCCGGGGCGCAGAACTCCTCGAACAAGAAGTTGTTGTAGGCCTCGACACCGGCGAGCACGAAATCGTCGTCGTCGTCGCCGAGGAAGTGGCTCATCGTGCGTTGCGGCGGGAACAGGATCTCCGCATCGACACCGTCGAGTCCATGTCGGCGAGGCGCGCCTCGCCGTTGTAGCACCCGGTGCGCGCCTCGTCGTAGGTGACGCCGTACCAGCGGAACTTGTCGAACGGCATGCCGGGCGTCGCAACCAGCCCGATGGGGTCGGGATCGCCGCCGACTGCGGTGAGCCAGGCATCGCCGCCTTCGTGATCCTTCACGAGCGTCGGTGCCTTGTCCTGATACTTGGAAGACAACCAGTTCTTCCAGATGTCCGGCGGCTCGAGGATGTGGCAGTCGGCGTCCACGACCTCATACTTCGTCATTGCGATACCGTCCTTTGCTGACGTCCGTGTCAGTTTATTGGGAGGGGGTGCGGGTGGCACAACGGCTGCTGGCAGGACTGCGCGTGGTCGACCTCGGCAACGAACCGTCGGCTCGGGCCGCACGCGTGCTCGGCGACCTCGGCGCAACGGTGGTTCGGGTCGTTCCACCCGACGGCGACGTGCTGCACGGCAACGTCGCCCGAGCATGGAACGCAGGTAAGCAGGTCGTTGCGCTTCCGGCCGACGGAGCTGCGCTCGACGCTCTGCTCAGCGCGGCCGACGTCGTGTTCGACTCCCCCGGTGCCGTCGGTACGCACGAGCTCGACCCGGCGCGCGCACCCGGCGCGGTGTGGGTGAGCGTCACGCCCTTCGGTCTCGATGGCCCACGCTCGTCGTGGCGCGCCTCCGACCTCGGGGTGATGGCGTCGAGCGGGAACATGTACGTCACCGGCGACCCCGACCGCGCGCCGGTGCGGTGCACCGAGCCGTCGGGCTACGCACACTCGAGCGGCGAAGCCGCGTACGCGGCCCTGAGCGCGTTGTGGAGCGGCATCCCGCAGCGCGTCGACGTCTCGATGCAAGAAGTGGTGCTCGTCGCGAACATGGTTGCCGTCGCGAACTACCCCAAGACGGGCAACCGCGGTGGGCGACGGGGCGCGAACATCGGCCGCACCCGCGAGATCTGGCCCGCGCTCGACGGCTTCGTCTCCTTCGGTCTGCGGGGCGGGAAGGCGCGGCTCGCGAGCCTCGAGACGTTGACGAAGCTCGTCGTCGCCGACGGCATCCCGGCCGACGCCCTCACGCGCCAAAACTGGATCACGTTCAACCAGAACACCGCGAGCGACGAAGAGCTCGACGCGATCGCGACCGCGGTGGCCGAGTATTTCTCGCGGCACACGATGCAAGAGCTCTACGACATCGCCTGCGAGACGAACCTCATGTTGGCGCCGGCGAACTCACCGCGCGAGATCTACGCGTCGGCCCAGCTCGCGGCGCGCGACTTCTTCGGACCGTTCGACGACGTCGCTCGGTTCCCCTGTTCGTTCGTCGTGGTCCGTTCCGCCGACGGTGAGGCGGCGCCGGTACGACCGGAACCAGTGGCACGTGATGCAAAGACCGGGCCCGCGTATCCCCGGCCCTCGGCCGTCGCCGCGGGGACCAAGGCCTGGGAAGGCGTGCACATCCTCGAGTTCGGCGCGGGCGCGGCCGGGCCGATCGCGACCCGATACTTCTCCGAGAACGGCGCGATCGTCCTGCGCATCGAGTCGCGCACCCGTCCCGACTTCCTGCGCGCGATGGCGCTGGCCGTGCCGGACAATCCGCACGGTCTCGAAGGCGCGCCGATGTACGACGGGCTCAATGTCGGCAAGCGCAACATCACGCTCAATCTGAAGCAACCCGCGGCGGTCGACCTCGTACGGCGACTCGTGGTCGAGTGGGCCGACGCGGTCGCGGAAAACTTCGCCCCGCGCGCCATGAAGAGTTTCGGCCTCGACTACGACTCGCTCGCGGGCATCAAGCCCGACCTGGTGATGATGAGCGCCTGCCTGAACGGGCAGACGGGTCCGCACAAGGACTATCCGGGCTTCGGCGGTCAGGGATCCGCGCTCGCGGGCTACAACGCGCTGACCGGTTGGCCCGACCGCGAGCCGGTAGGTCCGTACGGCACGATCACCGATTCGCTGGCGCCGCGTTACGTCGCCGCCGCGCTCGCGGCCGGGCTGCATTACCGGCGCCGCACCGGCAACGGTGTGTACCTCGATCTCTCGCAGGTGGAGTCCGCGATCTGGACGCTCGCGCCGTGGTTGCTCGACTACGAGGTCGACGGCGAACTACGGCTGCGCGAGGGCAACGGCAATCGTCATGCGTTGCTGCACGG
>JAUZEI010000089.1 GCA_030839105.1 Actinomycetota bacterium | reverse complement strand
GTCGGCATCCTCGGGCGTCGGCGGATCGGGCGAATACATCGCGGCGGTGTGCAGCCGCGCGAGGTCCATGAGTGGGGGACCCGCGGCGCCCGCGCCGAGTGCCGGCGCTTGGCGCAGCGCGAACTCGAGTGACGTCGTCGCGGGCCGGCGAATGATGCCGGCGGCCGCGAGGCGCTCGAGTGCTTCGGTCCACGCGCCGAGCACGCGGCGCCGATCGTCGGGGTCGCGTCGACGGCGGCGCGTGCGCAGCCAGGCCGAGTACGCGAGGAACGCAACGAACGCGATCAACGCGAGCAGCAAGCTCGCGATCACGACGAGGATCACGGCCACGACATGTCCGCGCGTGTTCGACCGCGACTGCGGCGGGGGCGGCTGGATCGTCTGGATCGACAGTGGAATCGAAGTCGGCGTACCGCTCGCCGTTGTAGGGGTCGTCGATCCCGCGGTCGTCGTGGGCGTCGTCGTGGTCGACGCCGCCGGTCCCTGCGCGGCCTTGCCGAGACCGGTCACGGGGTCGAGTCGGCCGGGCGTAGGTTCGAAGCGGTACCAACCGACCGTGGGTCCGAGCCACACCTCGGGCCACGCGTGCGCGTCCTTCTCCGCGACGTGCCAGCGGTGGTCGGAACCCAACGCTCCGCGCTGGTACCCGACCGCCACACGCGTCGGCAGATCGATGGAGCGGGCGAGCTCGGCGAAGGCCGCCGAGTACTGCTCGCAGAAGCCGCGGTGCGTCTTGAAGAGGAACTCGTCGAGGGCGTGGGCGTTCGCGCCGAGATCGACGCCCTGGTCGTAGACGAACGGATCCGACTGGAAGAACTGCATCAGCGCGATCGCCTTGTCGTACGGCGTCACGGCGTGCTCCGTGACCGTCCGGGCGAGTTCACGGGCGTTGCGCGAGAAGTTCGGCGGGAGCTGCACGTCGGCGCTCATCGCGCCGAGATCGTCGAAGGTCACCGATTCGAGGATGGCCTTGTCGGGGTTCGAGACCTCGGATTGGACCCGGTAGGTGATCCCGGTCAGTGCCTGTTCGAGGAACAGCGACGTCGAGCCCGGAAGCACCTGCGATCCGGGGAGGTCGATGCGAATGGGGCGGTAGGCGGCGGGCAGCCAGTGCGCATCGATGGCGGAGAGCTGGAAGGTCTGGGTGAAGACCCGTGTGCCCGGTCCGTGCGTCGCGCCCGGCAACCTCGACGCGGGACGTTGGTCGGAGGCGAGTCCCCAGCCGTCGTCCTTGAATTGGTCGAGCGCGATGACGCGCCAGTAGTCGCCGGACACCTGGCTGGTCTCGACCGTGAAGACCTCGGTCGTATTGTCGCGCCCGTTCAACTTGGCGCCGACCGACACGAGGGGCGAGGTGACGTTGAGAATGCTGGATCCGTGTCCGCTTCCGTACGATCGGTACTGGATCCACGCACCACCGCGCGCGCCCGGCACTCCGGGCCCGATCGCAACCGCGACCGCGACCGCGAGCGCCCCCGCGAGCGCCCCGCCCACGACCAATTGCGATCTTCGATTGCGCGCACTCTGAAACCACGTGCGGCGCGTCTCCAACTCGGTGTGTTGCAACGCGACGAGATACTCGACCACGACGACGGCGTACACCGCGGTCGTGGGTGCCCAGCGTCCGGAACCGAGCGCGCAAATCGCGACGTAGAGCGCGATGCTCGGGCCGATCGCACCGATCGGAGCTTCGAGGCGACGGGCGATGAGCTCCGTCGCCAGGGCCGCGACGAACGCCGCGACGACGGCGAGGGTCAGCGCCGCGCCGATCGGGTCGACCGGTACGACCGCGGACCGCAGCACGTGGGGCGCGTTCGACAGGTCGTGCCCGAAGGTTGCGAGCGCACTCGCGCTTGGTATCCCGGCGACGGTTTCCGACGGATCGTCGACGAGGACGGCCAACCATGCGCCGACCACGAGCGTCGTGCCGATGGTCATGAACGGGTTCCAGCGCCGCCGTTCGCCCAGAGTCAGGATCAGCGCGGGCAGCACCGCCGCGACGAGCAACGGCGCGACCCACGACGCACCGGAGTAGACGCGGGCCAGCGCGAGCGTCGCGCCGCCGGTCAGGAGGGCGCGGGTGACGACGACGTAGGAAGACTGCCGGTGCGCTGCCAACGCAGCACCGCCTCGTTCCAGGAGTGGGCGAATGGACGTTCGTCGTAGGGCACGACGAGGGATCGGAAACGGCGGGCGCGCGGCGCGACGGCACCGGACTCGGGCGTGCTGGGGACCGTGACCAACAGGCCGCCGTCGCGCACCAGCATGCCGATACTGGCGGCGTCCGGGGCGAGGAGGCGACCGGTCACGGCGATGAGCGCACTCGAACGACGTCGGGTCGACGCGATGAGCAGTCGATCCGCACCGTGCGCCTCGACGATGGCGAGCTCGTCCATGATGTGCGCGAGGTGGCGGCGTCCGGGCGCGCCCACTGCCATCCCGGTGCTCCACGCGACCTCGAACGGTCGGCCGGCGCGATCCAGTGCGGTGGCGATCGATGCGACGGCTTCGACCGCGCGCTCGAACGACGCGCGATCGTGCGTGGCGGGTCGCACGTCGAGCATCAACAGCACGGGCGCGCGGCGGCGTGTCTCGTTCTGGCGCATCATCAGGTGCCCGCGCCGCGCGGTGGAACGCCAGTGCACGTGCCGTAGGTCGTCGCCGGGCGCGTACTCGCGCAAGGTCATGAAGTCGCCGCTCGACTCGACCCGGGCCTTGACCGCGGGATGGTCACGGTCGAGGTCGAGACCGCCGACGTCGGGTGGCGGCACGATCTCGTGCACCTTCGGATAGACGATCACCTGTTCCGTCCCCAGCACGCGCCGGCTGGACGAGACGAGGCCGAACGGATCGGTGAGCGTCGCGCGCAGTGGTCCGATCTCGAATCGACCTCGACGATCGGTGGGGAAGCGGTACGCGGCGCGTGCTTCTTCACCTTCGCCGAGCGGGGCGAGCAGGAACCGCGCCGCTCGTCGTCCGTGGTCGAATGCGTCGGCAACCGCGATGGTCGGGCTTCGGCGGGTCGCGCTCACGGTCAGGTCGACTCGACCTTCGACGCCGACCTGCAGCAACTCCTTGAGGGTGCGACGCGCCTCGAGGGCCGGGCTCTTCGCACGCACCCACGCGTATGCCCCGATCAGGAGCAGCGCGGTCGCGATGGACAGCACTGCGAGCTGCACGAGGCCGAGCAGCCGTGCCCCGACGAAGAGGCCGACGGCGGCCCCGACGAATGACCATCCGCGACGGGTAAACATCCCGGTCGAGACTCAGCCGGCGCGAGTCGGAGGAACGGCGACGGTGTCGAGGATCGCCGACAGGACATCGGAGGGATTGACCCCGCGCATCATCGCCTCGGACGACAAGAGCAGCCGGTGTTCGAGGACGGCCGGTGCCAGCACCTTCACGTCGTCGGCGACGACGTAGGCCCGACCGATGCTCGCCGCCAGCGCGCGCGCGGCGCGCTGCAACGCGAGTGCGCCGCGCGGGCTCACACCGAGCATGAGGTCGCGGTGGTGGCGCGTCGCCTCCACGAGGTCGACGATGTAGCCCTGCAGCTCGGCCGAGACATGAATGCGTCCGAGCTCGCGGATCCACGCGCCGACGGTTTCGGGATCGGTGACGGGTTCGAGCTCTTCGGGCTCGATCGTCTCGGTTCCCTCCGCGTCGAGTATCGCGATCTCGGCGTCGCGGTCGGGATAGCCGATGCGCAGACGCAACAGGAAGCGGTCGAGCTGGGCTTCGGGGAGGGGATAAGTGCCTTCGAGTTCGACGGGGTTC
>JAUZEI010000037.1 GCA_030839105.1 Actinomycetota bacterium | reverse complement strand
GCAGCTCGCGTTCGGTGAGGTCGTGTTCGCCGCCGATGCCGAACATGATCTGCAGCTCGTTGCCGCGACCGACCGAGGCGGCGGCCGATGTCGTCATGTATTCGAAGAACTCGTTCACCTCGTCGGGACATGCCGCAACCCAGAGTGCCTCGATCGTGAAGCTCGCGTCGCGCACCCATGAGTAGCGGTAGTCCCAGTTGCGATCTCCGCCCACGGTCTCGGGCAAGGAGGTCGTCGCCGCCGCACAGATCGCACCCGTCGGCTGGTACGACAAGGCCTGCAAGACTCGGCCACTCTGACCGACGAGGTCGCGCCACGGCCCCTCGTACGACTGGTGCAGCTCCGACCACGAAATCCACGCGGCAATGGTGTCGTCGATCCGGTGGTCTATCTCGATTTGGCTCCAGATTCGAGGGGCTTCCGGTTCGGCGCGCAGCCCGTGGTGGAGCGCGAACCCGAGATGCTCGCCCTCGGACAAGGTCGTACGCGCGTGCGCGCTCGACTGCTCGATCTCGATCGGCACCGGACACGACAGCATCAGCACATCGGGTCCACCGACGGAATCGAGACCGCCCGCGACGGCCGATACCAACGGGTGGATCAAGCCGTACTCGGGGCGGGGTGCGAACTCGACCTGCAATTCGACTTCGCCCGCGGTGCAGGTCGCGCGCCGCAGCAGCAGGTGCGGTGAACCCTTCCCCAGCTCGTGGCCACGATTTCCGTCGCCCGTCGCCAGCGCGTCGAGGACGGTGAGCACACCGGTCGGCGTCCGGAACGTCGTCTCCAACACCATCGTTCGATCGACATAGCGCCGGGAGACATCGGTTGTGCCGGTGGGCCGGATCGACCAGTGACCGGCGTCGGCACCGAGCAGCCGAGCGAACACCGCGCCGCTGTCGAACCGAGGCACGCACAGCCAGTCGACCGAGCCGTTGCGACTCACGAGCGCGGCCGAGTGCCGATCGGACAACAGCGCGTAGTCGGCAATCGGAAGTCCGTTCACGACGGTTGTTCGAGGCGGCTTCCCGACATGGATTCATGTCTACCGCACGGTCGACGGCGTCCGCGGCAATGCCGCCGAGGAGTCATACGCCCGAGAGCACCTTCGACCTGTCTCAACGCTACGGACCGCAAGCGCGATCGCTTGCGGCAAGATTTCTCTAGTGGACACGTCGTCGAGGATGGCCTGGCGGCAAGGAGTATGACGCCGTTGCGGCTATCGGCACGGGGTGACGTCGCCGGGGAACATGACCTGCTGCACGTCCGTGGGCGCGCCCCCGCCTTCGCGCATGCCGCCGTCGGCGACGTAGACCCCTCCATTGCACACGGCGGCTTCGATGCCGTGACGGGCGACGGGCATCGGATTCAGTCGGCTCCACGAATTCGAACTCGTGTCATACGCCTCGACCGTGGAGAATGTTTTACCTCCGCCTTCGCCGCCTATGACGAGCACCCGGGTACCGACGACCGCGACCGCGAACCCTCCACGCGCCGTCGGAAGCGGCTTCAAACCGGTCGTCCATGAGCCGGTCGCGAAGTTGAACGCGTCGTTGACCGTGATGGTCGCGTCGATTGCCGTTTTGCGACCCCCGATCGCGTAGAAGCGCCCTCCCACAACCGCGGCCTGGAAATGGTCCCTCGCCTCCGGAAGATTGGGCAATGTCTGCCATGTGTTGGCGACTGTGTCGTACACGTCGAACCAGGGCACCGCGCCGCCGGCGTGAAGTCCTCCCGCGTAGTAGATCTTCTTGCCGTAGACGGCGACTCCGCCCGCACCCCGTTCCCGACCCGTGGGCATGTGCGCGCCGGTGGCGAAGGAGTCGGTCGCGGGGTCGTAGATGTAGACGGTGCCGACCGCCGGACCCGGCCAATTGACGAGACCGCCGATGTAGTAGATGCGCCCGTTGAGCGCTACGGACTGGATGTGGTCGAGGCGGGCAGGGAACGGCGCGACGGTCTTCCACGTGTCCGAGGACGGATCGTACGACTCTTGCACGGTGCTGCGGCCGCCGCCCAAAAAGAACCTTTTGAACCGCGCGGAGTACGTGAACGACACCTCTTGGCGGGCGAAGCTCGCGTGCGCCCGCTCCGACCACTTCCCGGGGTGGTCGCAGGCGGCCAGCGCAACGATGCTCAGCGCGACGAGCAAGATCCCGAATACGCGCACTCTCGCCCGGGGAACCTCGAACACCCGCCCTCCCACCCACATTGCCGACCCGAACGCGCGGCCGTCTCCCGTGGACCGACTGCGTTCGATTCAGTATCGCGCGCGGCGACTCAGCAGATCCGAGGCAGCGGATCCCCGACGAGCATGTCGACGATGCGCGTTCCCCCGATCGGGGTGACGAGCACGACGATGCCCGGTGGTTCGGCGCGGATCTCCCCGATCCTCTCCGCGTCCCGGCCGAGCGGATGTGAACGCAGCGCGCCGAGCGCGGCGTCGGCCTCCTCGGCGGCGACGACCGCGATGAGCTTGCCTTCGTTCGCGACGTAGAGCGGGTCTATGCCGAGCAGCTCGCACGCAGCCGAGACCGCGGCGCGCACGGGTAGAGCCGACTCTTCGAGGACGATGGTGACATCCGAGTCGCGTGCCAGCTCGTTGCACACGGTTCCGACCCCCCCGCGGGTCGCATCCCGCAGCCAACGAGTCGCAGGCGCAGCTGTGAGCAGCTGCTCGACGAGTCCGTTCAACGGTGCTGTGTCGGACCGGATGTCCGCATCGAGGTTGAGATCACCGCGCGCGAGCATGACCGAGGTTCCGTGATCACCGATCGTCCCCGAGACCAGCACGACATCGCCCGGCACCACCCGTGCCGCAGAGAGCTCGCGACCGCCGGGAATCGTGCCGACGCCGGCTGTCGAAACGTACAGGCCGTCGGCCGCGCCCCGGTCGACGACCTTCGTGTCGCCGGTGACGATCGACACTCCGGCCGCGGCCGCGGCTTCGGCCATGTCGGCGACAATGCCCTGCAGAGTCGTGACAGGGAAGCCTTCCTCGATGACGAACGCCGCCGAGAGCGCAAGCGGTCGGGCGCCCATCATTGCGAGGTCGTTCACCGTGCCGTGCACGGCGAGATGCCCGACCGAACCTCCGGGGAAATGCAGCGGTTTGACGACGAATGAATCGGTACTGAACGCCATTCGCTCGCCCGAAGCGAGTGCGAGCACGGCCGCGTCGGTCTGCGGGAGCGACGCGTCGGTTGCGAAGGCGGGAAGGAAGACAGCGTCCAGGAGCGCCGCCGAGGCCTTGCCGCCGGCGCCATGGGCGAGCGTGACGACTTCGTCCGACAAGCGCGGCCGGCGGCGGCGGAACGCCTCGATCCGATCGAAGACCGCCGCCTCCCGACCCGTGACCGTTCCATTCGGGGTCTCGGCCTGGTTGATCGTTTCACTCACGACTCAGCCCCCTGCAGCGCGGATTGCACGAGCGTCCACAACGTGAACGCGATCGCGTCCTGCGTCTCCTGAACACGGTGAACGCTCGCCGACTCGACCACAATGCAGTGCTCGACATAGCCCCCACCGGCCATCGCGCCGCCCTGGTTGCCGCAGAGGCCGATCGTGAGCAGCTCCCGCCGGGACGACTCTTCGAAGGCGCGGACGACGTCGACCGAATCACCGCTCGTCGAGAACCCGAGTGCGATGTCGCCGGCGCGGGCGTGGGCGATGATCTGGCGCGAGAACACGAGCTCGAAGCCGACGTCGTTGGCGAGCGCAGTGAGCACCGCAGGGTCCTCGACCAACGACAGCGCCGGCAACGGCCGACCCGACGGCGGCTGGCGGAACAGCTCGGCGGTACCGTCGGCGTCGGTCGCGCTTCCGCCGTTGCCGAACGTGAACAAGCGTCCCCCGTGCCGGAATCGGTGCGCCATCGCGTCGGCCGCCCGGTGCAGCACACCGTCGCACCGCGCGAGGGTCGCGGTTCGCAACGCGGCACTCTCGGCGGCCTTGGTCCGGGCCGAGGCCGCGAGGTCGACGAGCAGGCCGCGGGCGTCGTGCTCGTCGGCGTCGATGAAGGGGTACAAGAATCCCGTCGGCTCACTCATCGCGCTTCCG
>JAUZEI010000026.1 GCA_030839105.1 Actinomycetota bacterium | reverse complement strand
TTCAGGTCGGCGGCGCCCTTGCTGTAGACGCGATTCGTACCGGGACGGAGGAGCAACGCGTAGGCGGTCATCGCCGTGCAACGTACCGCCGGGGTCGGCGGCACCGGCCCGGCTGCCTAGGCTGCCCGCTCGTGACCCGCCTCATCTTCCACATCACGACCGCGCCCGAATGGGACGCGGCGCGGCGCGCCGGCGCGTATCGGGCCCCGAGCCTGGACACCGAGGGCTTCATTCACTGCTCGTTGCCGACCCAGGTGAACCACGTCGCCGACTGGTTCTACCGCGACATCGCCGATCTGGTGCTGCTGTGCATCGACCCCGCCCTGCTCACGAGCGAATTGCGCTGGGAACCGTCGTCCGACGCGTTCGCCGGTGAGTTCCCGCACGTCTACGGCCCCATCGCGATCGAGTCGGTCGTGTCCGCGGTGCCGTGGTCCCGCGGCGACGAAGGCTTCACCCTTCCCGACGACGTCCACGACCTCCTCGACGGCTAACCCACCAAACTGTTTGCAACATTTTGGACGTCCAGCGGTGCGTTTTGTTGCAAACTGTTTGCAACATTTTGACCTAGGTGAGGTCGGGGAGGCCCATCTCGAGGTTGGCTTCTTCGAGACCGCCGTCGACCTCGAAGAGCTTGCCGGTGACGAAACTGCCCGCGGGTGACGCGAGGTAGAGCGCGCACAGCGCGATGTCCTCGGGGCGACCGAGCCGCTTGAGCGGCGTACGGCGCACCATCTCGTCGTGGACCTCGGGATTGTCGAGCACGATCTCGAGCGCGCTCGTGGCGATCGAACCGACCGCGATCGCGTTGACGCGCACCTTGGGCGCGAGGTCGGCGGCGGTCAGTCGCGTCATGTGACTCAACGCAGCCTTTGCGGTCCCGTAGGCGACGAAGCCGCGATCGCGCAGACGTCCGATCGCGGACGAGATGTTGACGATCGAACCTTCACCACTCGCGAGCAGATGCGGGGTCGCGGCCTTGCTGAGTACGAACGCGGTGGTCACGTTGAAATGGAACGAACGTTCGAAAAAACCCGGGCTCGTGTCGAGGAACGGTCGGGGCATCGTTCCGCCCGCGTTGTTCACCACGATGTCGATGCGCCCGAGCTCGGATGCAGTGCGCGCCACGATCTCTTCGAGCACGTCGTTGTCGTTGACGTCGGCCGGGATGACGAGCGCTTCTCGACCCGCGGCGCGCACGTCGGCGGCCACTTCGTCGAGCTGCTCCTTCGTGCGCGCCGTGAGCACAATGTTCGCGCCCGCTTCGGCGAACGTACGTGCGATCGACGCGCCGATGCCGCGTCCGGCACCGGTGACGATCGCGACCTTGCCGTCGAGCCGGAAGGCGTCGAGCGCGCTCACGCGAGGTACCGCGAGATCGAGTCGACGATCGCGACCGGCTTGTCGCCGCCTTCGCGTTCCATCGTGATCCGGGTCGTGGCCTGCACGCCGCCCGGGACCTCCTTGGCCTCGAGGAGCTCACCCTTGGCGCGCACGCGCGAATTGACGGGCACCGGCGCGGGGAAGCGGACCTTGTCGGCGCCGTAATTGATGCCCATCGAGATGTTGCTCACGTGCACGAGCTGCGACAGGAAGTACGCGGCCAGCGACATGGTCAGGAACCCGTGGGCGATCGGAGTGCCGAACGGTCCCGCCTTGGCGCGTTCGGTGTCGACGTGAATCCACTGGTTGTCGAGCGTCGCCTCGGCGAACTTGTCGATCTGATCCTGGGTGATCGTGACCCAGTCGGTCGTGCCGAGGTCGGCGCCGACTGCGCCGAGCAGGTCCTGGGGAGAAGCGAAGTTCGTGGTCATGGAGGGGACGCTATAAGGGCCGGCGCGCTCCACGCTCCACGGGCCGCCCGCGCGCATGCCGACCGGCACTCCACCGGTCGGGTGCGCGTGAGCGAAACCGTATTTCGGCGCACGTGTCACCTACGGTTGGCGCATGGCCCGCCCGTCTTCCAGCGACTACTCCGCCGAGCACATCCAGGTACTCGAGGGCCTCGATCCCGTCCGCAAACGGCCGGGCATGTACATCGGCTCGACGGGCCCGACCGGGCTTCACCACCTCGTCTGGGAGGTGGTCGACAACGCCGTCGACGAGGCCATGGCCGGAGTGTGCACCCGCATCGAGGTGACGATCCTGGCCGACGGCGGCGTGCGCGTGACCGACAACGGCCGCGGCATCCCGGTCGACGAGCACCCGCAGTACAAGGGCAGGTCGGCGGCCGAGATCGTGATGACCACGTTGCACGCGGGGGGCAAGTTCGGCGGCGGCGGCTACAAGGTGTCGGGCGGCCTGCACGGTGTCGGCGTCTCGGTCGTGAACGCGCTGTCGGCCCGCACCGTGCTCGAGGTCGACCGGGGCGGGAAGACGTACCGCCAGGAGTACGCGGCGGAGAAGTCGGCCAAGACGGCGGTGCGGCCCGGCGTGCCGCAGGGCAAGTTGAAGGTGGTCGCGCAGTCGAAGCGCGGACACACCGGAACCAGCGTCACCTTCTGGCCCGATCCCGACGTCTTCGACGAGATCGAGTTCCGTTACGCGACGATCGCGGAACGTCTGCAGATCATGGCGTTCCTCAATCGCGGGCTCACGATCGCGCTCTCCGACGAGCGTCCCGGCCACAAGCAGTCGGAGTCGTTCTCGTTCGACGGCGGGATCGTCGATTTCGTGCGCCATCTCAACCAGTCGAAGGAGCCGTTGTTCAAAGACGTCGGTTACTTCGGCGACAAGGGCCCCGAGGGCGAGGTCGAGGTCGCGTGGCAGTGGAACACCGGATATCACGAAGGGCTGCACTCCTTCGCGAACGGCATCTCCACCACCGAAGGCGGCATGCACGTCGAAGGTTTCCGGCGGGCGCTGACCCAGGCCGTCAACCGTTACGCGAAGGATCGCAATCTCGTGAAGGGCAAGGACGCCGCGTTCCAGGGCGACGACGTGCGTGAAGGTCTGACCGCGATCGTGTCGGTCCGGCTCGCCGATCCGCAGTTCGAAGGGCAGACCAAAGGCAAGCTCGGCAACACCGAGATCCGTTCGCTCGTCGAGCGCGCGACCAACACGCATCTGACCCGCTGGCTCGAGGAACATCCCAATCCCGCCAAGGCGATCGTCGCCAAAGCATCGAACGCGGCCCGCGCCCGCAGCGCGGCCAAGTCGGCCCGCGATCTCACCCGGCGCAAGACCGCGCTCGACGGCGTCGGCATGCCCGACAAGCTCGCCGACTGCGCGTCGCGCGATCGCGAGGGTGCCGAGCTGTTCCTCGTCGAGGGCGACTCCGCCGGCGGTTCGGCGCGCGACGCGCGCGATCCGAAGAACCAGGCGATCCTCCCGTTGCGAGGCAAGATCCTGAACGTCGAACGGGCGTCGATGGACAAGGTCGTCGCGAACACCGAGATCCAATCGCTCACCGCGGCGATCGGCGGCGGCATCGGCGTCGACTTCGACGTCGCCAAGGTGCGCTACGGAAGGGTGATCATCCTCGCCGACGCCGATGTCGACGGTGGCCACATCCGCACGCTGCTGATCACGTTCTTCTACCGGCAGATGACGCCGCTCGTCGAGAACGGCCTCCTCTACGTCGCACAGCCGCCGCTCTATTCCGTCGAGATCGGCGGCGAGAAGCAGTACGTCGCCGACGACGCGGCGCGTCTGCGCGTCTCCGAAGAACACCCGAACCGCCAGCTCGCCTTCGCCCGCTTCAAGGGGCTGGGCGAGATGGACCCGCACGAATTGCGCGAGACGTGCATGAACCCGGCGACGCGCCACCTGTGGCAGATCGACGTCGACCAGGCCGCGATCGCCGACGAGGTGCTGTCGGTGTTGATGGGCGACGACGTGGAATCGCGTCGCAACTGGATCCAGCGCAACGCCAAAGACGCTCGCTTCCTCGACGTCTAGGAAGCCGACCTCAGGAGCCCGCCCCATGGCCCGGCGCAAGACCACCAATCAGATGACCCTCGAGCCACCCTCCGACATCCCGACGCGCACGCTCCAGGAAGAGGTCGAAGGCGCCTACCTCGAATACGCGATGAGCGTGATCGTGCAGCGCGCCCTGCCCGACGTGCGCGACGGTCTCAAGCCCGTCCACCGTCGCATCCTCTGGGCGATGCACGACGCGAACCTGCGGCCGGATCGGCCGTTCGTGAAGTGCGCGCGCGTCGTGGGCGAGGTCATGGCCAACTACCACCCGCACGGCGACACCGCGATCTACGACGCGCTGGTACGGATGGCGCAACCCTTCTCGCTCAGCGCACCGCTGATCGACAAGCACGGCAACTTCGGTTCACCGTCCGATCCGCCCGCCGCCTCTCGTTACACCGAGTGCCGGCTCTCGCCGTTGGCGATGGAGCTGCTCGCGGGCATCGACGAGGGAACCGTCGACTTCGAACCGAACTACGACGGCTCCAAGAACGAGCCCGTCGTACTCCCGGCGCGTTTTCCGAACCTGCTCGTGAACGGCTCGCAGGGCATCGCGGTCGGGATGGCCACGAACATCCCGCCGCACAACCTGGCCGAGGTCTGCACCGCGGCGATGAAGCTCATCGACAAGCCCGACGTGACGCTCTCCGAGCTCATGCGCGTCATGAAGGGTCCCGACTTCCCGACGGGCGGCCTCATCATGGGCGACGAGGGGATCAAGGACGCCTTCCGGACCGGGCGCGGCACCGTACGCGTGCGGGCGCGCCACGAGATCGAGGAGCTCCCGCGGCGCGGCGGACAGGCGATCGTCCTCACCGAGGTGCCGTTCCAGACCAGCGTGGATGCGATCTCCGGCAAGCTGACCGAGCTGGTGATCGCCGGGAAGATCGACGGCGTGCGCGACATCCGCAACGAGTCGGGCCAGGGCAAGACCCGCCTGGTCATCGAGCTCCGTCCCGACACGAATCCTCAGATCGTGTTGAACAACCTGTTCAAGCACAC
>JAUZEI010000003.1 GCA_030839105.1 Actinomycetota bacterium | reverse complement strand
CGGCGAGCCCGAGCAGGTCATGGTGCTCGAGGACCGGCCCGAGCCCGAGGTGCGGCCCGGTGACGTGCGCCTGCGAGTGCACGCCGCCTCCCTGAACTTTCCCGACGTGCTGATGTGCCGCGGCGATTATCAGGTGAAGCCGCCGGTGCCCTTCACGCCCGGCGCCGAGGTCGCAGGCGTGATCGAAAGGCTCGGCGACGGTGTCGAAGGCCTGCGAGTGGGAGACCGGGTGCTCGCGATCCCGAACTTCGGAGGCGGCGGATTCGCCGAGTCGACGACGGCGTCGGCGGCCGGTGTGTTCCCGATCCCCGAGTCGATGCCCTTCGCGGCCGGGGCGGCGTTGCACGTCGTGTACCAGACCGGCCACCTCGGATTGCACCGGCGTGCGCACATACAGCCCGGGGAGACGTTGCTCGTGCACGCGGGCGCGGGTGGAGTCGGGAGCGCGGCCATCCAGCTCGGGCTGGCGGCGGGGGCCCGGGTGGTCGCGACCGCGGGCGGACCCGAGAAGGTGAAGGTCGTGGAGAAGCTCGGCGCCGATCTCGCGCTCGACTACCGCGAGCATGACTTCGTCGACGCGGTGAAGGAGTTCACCGACGGTCGCGGCGCCGACGTGATCTACGACCCGGTCGGGGGCGACACCTTTGACCGCTCGACAAAGTGCGTCGCGTTCGAAGGTCGCATCCTCATCATCGGATTCACCGGTGGACGCTTCGCGGACGCGCGGACGAATCACGTGCTGATCAAGAACTACGCGGTAGTAGGCGTGCACTGGGGCATGTACAACGTGATGAACCCGGCGCTCGTGCGTTCCACGCACGACGAGCTCGTGCGGCTGTTCGAGGCGGGCAAGATCGATCCGTTGATTTCGGAACGCGTCGCCCTGGCCGAGGTTCCGGCGGCGTTGGCGCGGCTCGGTGCGCGCGGGACCTACGGCAAAGTCGTCTGCGAGTTGTGAGCGCCGGCGTGTGAGTGCCGTCGGATGAGCGACCGCCTTGTCGATCCGCACTATCTCTCCGGCGTGCAATATGCGTCCGACAGCAACCTCTCGGCGCGGCAGGCGATCTACCGGTTTCAGCAGCCGCTGATCCGCTCGTCGGCCTGGGCTCTCGACCTCGCGCAGCTCGACGGCGAAGAACGCATCCTCGACGCCGGCTGCGGCAATGGACTGCACCTGGCGGAGCTCGGGCGACGCGGACATCGCGGCGCGGTGTGCGGGATGGATCTCTCGAACGGGATGCTGACCGCGGCGCGGGTCCGCTCGGCGGCGGCGCTCCTCGTCGGCGACGCGCAGTCGTTGCCTTTTCTCGACGCGTCCTTCGACTGTGTGCTCGCGATGCACATGCTGTACCACGTACCCGACCGCGACGCGGCGATCGCCGAGTTCCGCCGCGTGTTGCGTCCCGGTGGCGTGGCGCTCGCGCTCACCAACTCGCGCCGGCATCTCGCCGAGCTCAACGAGATGGTCGGTTCGGTCCTGTACGAGATCAACGGAACCGACCCCGCCTCCCTGCGGGCGTATCTCCGCTTCTCGTCCGAGTCGGGTGAGACCGAGCTCCGGCGACATTTCGCGACCGTCGTGCGCAATGACGTGGAGAGCACGCTCGTCGTCACCGACGCCGAGGCGATCGTGGCCTACGTCGCCAGTATGGGATCGGTTGCGCGTGCGCAGAGCGGACGACGGATCATGCAAGAGGTCGAGCGCCGCACACGAGCCGTGATCGACCGGGAAGGCGCGTTCCGCATCCGTACCGAGGTCGGCTGCTTCGTCTGCCGCTGAAAACCGGCATCGTCTGGTTCAGACCGTGAGGCGTTCGCTGAAGAACGCCAACACCCGATCGAGTGCCTCCCTGGTCGGGTTTCCCGGTTCGTCGACGAGGTGCTCGGTCACGACGGAGTGTGCGGCCCGCGGGAAGTTGTGCGGGTTCCGACCCTTGCGGTTCTCGATCTCGATCGCGATGAGGCGGTCACCCAGCACCTCGCGCAGGTGTTGGAAGCGCTCGGCGGGGACGGCCCGGTCGCCGGTGAAGCGCATGGCCAGCACGCACAGATCCTCGCGAGCCGCGATGGTGGCGAGGTCGGCGTCGGACAGACCCAGCGCGCGCTTGCGCGCCTTGCCTCCCGCGAACGGCAGTGAGGGTTGGCTGAGCACGGGGGCCAGCATCGTGTCGTCGACGGACATGGCGAGCGCGAACCCACCGGTGAAGCACATACCGATCGCGCCCACGCCGGGTCCGCCGCACTTCTCGTGCAGGTCACGCGCCAGGGCGCGCAGCCAGTCGATGATCGGCGAGGTGCGGTTGAGCGCCCAGTTCGAGAACTCGCGCGACACACAGCCCTGGGTCAACGACTTCAAGACGTACGGAACGGACACGTCCCGGCCCGGCGTCCCGAACATCTGCGGCATCGCGACGGTGAAGCCGGCGTCGACGAGACGCCGCGCGAACGCGGCGACGTTCGGCGTGATGCCCGGCATCTCGCTCATCACGACGACGCCCGGGCCCGTGCCGGCGCGGTACACCGCGCGCGTCTCGCCGTCGTGAGTGAACTCGGTCTCGGTGAACCCGGCCAGCGCGTCCGTCATAGCGGGGGACACTAGAACCGGGCGAGCTCCTCCCGCAGCGGGCCGAGGCCCATGCTGCCGAGGTCGAGCGCGTACGTGTGGAACTCCTTGAGGTCGAACGCGCCGCCCTTGCGTCGTTTCGCGTCGGCGCGGGCCTCGAGCCACACCCGCTCGCCGACCTTGTAGCTGATCGCCTGGCCGGGCCAACCGAGGTAGCGGTCGACCTCGCTGCGCATGAACACGTCGGGGAACCGGCTCCGCTCGATCACGAACGGCAGCGCCAGCTCCGGCGTCCAGGTCTCGCCTGCGTGGGGCTCACCGTCGATGATCTTCATCTCCAGATGCATCCCGATGTCGACGACGACCCGCACCGCGCGCATCGCCTGCGCCGCGAGCATGCCCATCTCGAACGCCGGATCTTCGAGATAGCCGAGCTCGCCCATGAGGCGTTCGGCGTAGAGCGCCCAGCCCTCGCCGTGACCCGAGACGAACCCGAAGAGCCGCTGGAAACGCGAGAGCTTCTCGGCCATGTAGACGACCTGGGCGACCTGCAGATGATGACCCGGTACGGCCTCGTGGTAACAGGTGCTCACTTCCTTCCAGAGCGGGAAGCGGGTCTGGCCCATCGTCGGGTACCACGTGCGTCCCGGCCGGGAGAAGTCCTCGGTCGGGCCCGTGTAGTACATCGCCGCCGCGCCGCCGGGCGGCGCGATCATCGCCTCGCACTTCTGCAGCGGCGGCGCGATGTCGAAGTGGGTGCCGTTGAGATCGGAGATGGTCTGGTCGATCAGCTCCTGGTTCCAACGCCGGAACTCTTCGACGCCTTCGATCGCGCGGTTGTCGTCGGCATCGAGGTGTTCGATGACCTCTTCGATCGACGAGCCGGGCAGGATCCGCTCACCCACCTTGCGCATCGCATCCTCGATGCGATGCAGCTCCTCCCATCCCCACGCGTACGTTTCTTCGAGGTCGAGATCGATCCCGTTGAAGTCGCGGGCGAACAACGCGTACCGGTCGCGACCGACGGGATCGCGCGGGTCGGCCGCGGGCGCGTACTCGTCGCGCAGGTACGCGGCGAGACGCGCGTAACCCGTGGTCGCGATCTCGGCCGCGCTCGCAAGCTGCCTATCGTCGGGACGGCGGGCGGCCAGCGCGCGGAAGAACGGCTCCGCCTCGCGTTCGCCGCCCCACGTCGCGGCCTGCTCCGCGCATGCGAGTGCCTGGCGTCGCGCCGAGACGACACCCTGTTGCACGCCGGCCCGCAACGCGGCCTCGATACTTTCGAGCGAGTCGGGAACGCGTGCCATGCGTTCAGTCGCGACCCCCCAGTCCTCGTCGGTCTCGAGGCGCATCAGATCGAAGCACTGGCGCGCCGACTGGATGGGGCTCCCGATGACCCGGACGTCGCGCAGCCGCTCGCCCGCTTCGTACTGCTCGACGTCGAGGGTGCAGCGTTCTGTCATCACGCTCGCCGCGAGCCGGTCGTCGTCGGACTCCTGGATCGCCGCCGCCAGCGCCGCGAGGGTGGTGCGCACGAGCTCGACCCGGC
>JAUZEI010000638.1 GCA_030839105.1 Actinomycetota bacterium | reverse complement strand
GCTGTTGGGCGAGGGGCCGAATGAGGTCGACCGTTTCGCTGACGACATCACTGACCTGGACCGACTCGGACGACAGCGCGAGGTCGCCACTTTCGATCCGGGAGATGTCCAGGACCTCGTTGATGAGCCCGAGAAGGTGGGTCCCTCCGCGCAGGATCTGGTCGACCGCCTCTTGTTGATTCTCGTCCAGATCATCGAGATCGAGGATCTGCGCGAAACCGAGGACGGCGTTGAGGGGAGTTCGAAGCTCATGGCTCATGCGCGACAAGAAGGCGCTCTTCGATTGGTTTGCCGTATCGGCTGCTTCCCGGGCCGCCTCGAGATCGGCGAGCGTGCTGCGTAGCTCTACGGTTCGCACGTCGACGAGCGCCATCGCGTACTCGCGACGCCGGATCAGAACAGCTACGACGCCGGCGACGATGAACGCGGCGGCGAGTCCGCCGGCGAGGATGATCCACGCAACCGCTTGGGCGAGCGAGCCGCCCAGCCATCCCTTGGCCGAAGTCACCAAGAGCCAGCGATCAGCGCCGATCGTGAGCGTCCTCGTGTCGACGGTTCCCGAAAGGTCGAGGTTCGGCGTGGTCTTCAGCAGGACTGTGTTCGGGTCGGCCGTGGGCGACAGATACACGACGGCGTTCAGCTCGTGGTACGGGGAGTCCGCGGTAGACGCAATCACACGCGTCGGATCGATCGCGGTCTCCTCGAACACCACCAAGCCATCGCCGCGGCCGAACGCGACCATCAGACTCTTGTGCCCGGATACCGGACCGTCGAGGAGCGCGAAGACGAGGTCCTTGGCCTGAGTTGCTCGACCAACCAAGGCGGCGCGGGGCCCGGTCAGTTGTGTCCGATCGGGCAGCGCACGTCCTTGGCTCGAACGGACGACGACGCGGGACCCGGTGGTCTCGGCAACCCCGACCGTTGCGTCCGCACCCTGAAGCAGTGATCGTTCCCCCGCCCGAAAGCCGGCGTCGTCGACGCGCCGGGCCGCGTAGGTCTCACCCAGGAGCCCGAGCGACGACTTCAGAGTCGAGATGGAGCTGGTCACGAGGGCCGCTACCTCCGCGGCCCGTTCGTGGAGCAGTTTGTGTTCCGCGCTCTGTGCCGAGCCGCGAGTGACGAGGAAGCCGGCGCCCGTCAACGACGTCAGAGCAACGAACACGATGAGCGCCGCGAAGCGGTACAGCGGCCGAGCTCGTTTGGAAGTCGTCAACGATCCGCCTTTCTCAGCCTCGTCCCCGCATTTCCGGACGAGACGCGACCACTCCGGTGTTATCGGCAGCCCGGAGGCTCTCACCCAGGGCATTTGTCGCTTCGTCACCGCTCGGTGACGATCGGCACAGCCGGGAGTGCGGCTTCAGCGCCCGTTGCGAGTTGCCGATCATCCGGCATGGTCACGGCCGCAGGGTCAAATGCCCGCCACGGCGAGGATGCGGAATGACCGTAACTACCAATCAGTCTCGGGTTCTGATCGTCGACGACGACGCGGCCAACGTGCGGCTGATGACACGCATCCTGCAGAGCGCCGGTTACACACACATCAAGGGACTGACCGATTCGCGTCTGGTGCTCGAGACCCGCGAGCGGTGGGCACCTGACCTGATACTGCTCGATCTCCAGATGCCCCATGTCGACGGCATTTCGCTGCTGCACATGTTCCGCACCCAGACCGCGCAGTCGGAGTTCGTGCCCGTCCTCGTATTGACCGCAGACGTAACGCGCGAGGCACTGAAGCAGGCGCTGTCCGCCGGCGCCAACGACTATCTCACCAAGCCCGTCGATGTCGACGAAGTGGTGTTGAGGGTTCGGAACCTGCTCGCGATTCGGCTTTCGCACGAAAGTCTCAAGAACGACAACGCCGCGCTCGCCGAGGAGCTCCGCAAGCGCATGCGCGGCGAGGAACGTCAAGCCGAGAGTCGCCGGAGTCGCATCGACGCGATTCGAGCACTCATCGACCCCGCACCGACCATGGCCTTTCAGCCGATCTTCGACCTCGACACGAGCCGGGTCCTGGGCGTCGAGGCACTGGCTCGATTCCCGACCGGCACATCGCCCGACGTCTGGTTCGCCGAGGCCAACGAGGTCGGCATGGGCACCGAGCTCGAGCTGGCGGCCGTGAAAGCCGCGTTGCAACAGATCGATCGCCTCGCGCCCACGCAGTTCATGGCGGTGAACGCCTCGCCGCGCGTCGTGCTCGACCGGCGCCTGCACGATCTGCTGCGCAGGCACGGCAAGGGACGCGTCGTCGTCGAGATCACCGAACATGAACCCGTCGACAGCTACGAAGAGTTGAACACTGTACGGGACCGATTCCGACGCGACGGCGTTCGCATTGCGATCGACGACGCCGGCGCGGGGTACGCGAGCCTGCACCACATCCTGAAGCTCGCGCCCGACATCATCAAGCTCGACATCGGCCTGACGCGCGACATCGACCGCGACCCGGTCCGACGAGCCCTCGCCGCGTCGCTCGTGGTGTTCGCCAAGGAAACCAACGCGATCGTTACGGCGGAGGGCATCGAAACAGCCGGCGAGTTCGCCACGCTCCACGACCTTGGCGTGCCGTGGGGTCAGGGCTTCTTCCTCGGACGTCCCGCAGCCATGGGAGACGTCGAACCACGCTTCACCCGGGCGGTGTGATCGCTCGTCCGAACACGCCCGGCGACGAGCGCGGGCTCGGTGGGTGGACGGCCGCGTCGTAGCACCGCGGCGAGGCTCTACGGCGCGGCGCTCGTCGGACCGGGCAAGCGTCCGCACGGCACGCCTCGTTCACGGTCGCCGACCGCGGGATCGAGAGCTCTTACCCGCTTCTTGACCTGACCTCAGCCGGATCTCATGTGCTGCCCCGAGGGTGGGGACTCGACCGTGTTCCCGACATAGGAAGTGGCCGCGATGCCCCTCTCTCGCAAAGTCCCCTTCGGCGCAGTGCTCGGAACGGCGATGTTGGCCGCGGGCGCCTTCGGCTACGTGTTCTTCGCTCCCGCCAGCAGCAGTGCGCAGACGACGACAGTCCCGGCCGCCGGCGGATCCACGACCACCACGACGCCCGGTGCACACCACTCCAACGAGGACCCGACCCACGAAAAGGGTGAGAGCGCCCAACGCGAAGCCGACGAGAACTCGGGCAAAGCGTTCGCGGGCGGAGGTCACGACGGGTCGTTCACCCCGAACACCGACCCCGCCCACGAGAAGACGGAGAGCGCCGCCCGCGAGGCCCGGGAGAAGGCCGGTCGAGCTCCGACCCAGCCGTAGGCACTCGCGCGCCATCGCGAGGCTGGCCCGTCAGCAGAGTTGATGATGGCGAGGTCACTCACGATCTAGCGTCCTGACCAGCGTTCTCGGCCGCACGAGCTACCGAGGTGTCAGGGGGAACATCATGGGTGCACGACGGCTCCTCGTCGGCGTGGTTGTGCTGGTCAGCGTCGCCGCCGCGGCGTGCGGCAACTCCAAGTCGCAGAACACCAGTCCGACGACGTCGCCATTGAGCAACACGCCGCTCACGACCGCCAGCGCCGCGGATCTCACGAGGAACGTCGCGCGGCC
>JAUZEI010000192.1 GCA_030839105.1 Actinomycetota bacterium | reverse complement strand
TCGTCGTACCACTCCACGATTTGGACCCAGTCGGTCTCCCGGACATGCAGCGCGTCGGCATGCAGTGCGGCGATCGCCGCTTGCGCCTGGTATTCGCCGAGCTGATCGCGCGCGAGCGCATTTTGTGCGATGTCGATCCCCTCGGCGATGAGTCCTGTGTCCCACTGACTGCGGTCCTGATCGGCGAGAGGCACGATGCTCCCGTCCGGTCGGGTACGGCTGCGGCGCCGGGCATGGTGTAGGAGCATCAGGGCGAGCAGCCCGTGAACCTCGGGGTCGTCCACGAAGGCAGCCAGCTGCCGGGTCAGTCGTATCGCCTCGGCCGCGAGATCGACATCACCGGAATAACCCTCGTTGAAGACGAGGTACAGCACCCGCATCACCGTGCCCACGTCGGCGGGACGATCGACACCGGCCTGACTGACCATGCGCTTGGCGCGGCTGATGCGCTGCGCCATGGTGCGCTCGGGCACGAGGTATGCGCGAGCGATCTGCCGTGTAGTGAGACCACCGACGGCTCGGAGGGTCAACGCAACCGCCGACGACGACGTCAAATCGGGGTGCGCGCACAAGAAGTAGAGGCGCAGCGTGTCGTCGGCGGTCGGGATCGCGCCGGCCGGCGGTTCGGTGTCGAATCTCAGCTCTCGGTCGCGGCGCGCGGCGTCCGATCGCGTCATGTCGAGGAAGGCTCTCCAAGCGACCGTGATGAGCCACCCCGTGGGGTCGGCCGGCAACTCGTCCTCCCACGCCGAGAGCGCCCGGATGACCGCCTCTTGCACGGCGTCCTCGGCTCTCGCGAAGTCCGCACCGCGAGAGACGAGGACGCTCAAGACCCGTGGGACGCGCTCGCGTAGCTCGACGTCGTCCACTGTCACTCAGTGACAGTGGGGGGTGCGGCCAGGAAGGGCCGGACCTCCAGCCATTCGTGGATTGGTTCGCCACCGGCCCCAGGTGCGGCCGACAGCTGACCGGCAAGCTCGATCGCTCGCTCGTAGCTGTCGACGTCGATCACCATCCATCCCGCGATCAAGTCCTTCGTCTCGGCGAACGGGCCGTCGGTCACCGGCGGCCGCCCGGCGCCGTCGGAGCGGACCCACATGCCGTCGGGCGACAGCGCCTGTCCGTCGACGAACTCGCCGCTGCTCTCGAGCCGAGCTGCGAACTCGTTCATGAACCGGATGTGTGCCTCGACCTCGTCGGGCCTCCACTGGTCCATCGGGACATTGTTGACGGGCGCCGGCGCGCCTCGGTAGTGCTTGAGCAACAGGTATTTGGCCATAGGTGTTCTCCTTGGTGAGGTCGGCCCTGCCGGCCGGGTGCACCCTGGGACGGAGCAGGCCCCGGATTCTCGACATCCTCGCCGTAGATCGGCCCGAAAAGTTCTGAGGAAGAGAAGGCATCGGTCAAGGAGAGCAGCAAGGAAGCGGGCCGGCGGCGCTTGAGGATCGCGCCGGTCGGCAGGTCGGTGGTGACGTGGCGGGCGCCCATGCCTCGCACCCGAAATGCCTCCCAGTTGGGACGGCGTCAGGCGCCGATGGCGTGGTAGCCGCCGTCGACATGGACGACCTCACCGGTGGTCGCGGGGAAGAGGTCGGAGAGCAGCGCGACGCACGCCGCACCGACGGGGGTGGGGTCCTTGACGTTCCAACCGAGGGGCGCCCGCTGATCCCACGCGTCCTCGAACTGCTCGAATCCCGGGATGCTCCGCGCCGCGATCGTGCGGATCGGCCCGGCCGCGACGAGATTCACGCGGATGCCTTCCGGTCCGAGATCACGAGCGAGGTAACGCGCGGTCGACTCGAAGGCAGCCTTCGCCACGCCCATCCAGTCGTATACGGGCCACGCCACGCGACTGTTGTCGAAGTCGAGTCCGACGATGCTCCCGCCCCTCGTCATCATCGGGCGGCACGCGACGGCCAGACTCTTCAACGAATACGCGCTCACCTGCAGTGCGACGGCGACGTCTTCCCAGGGCGCGGTCAGGAACCCCCCGCCCAGGCACGACTCGGGCGCGAACCCGATCGCGTGCAGCACACCATCGAGATGTCCGCCGACCGACGCGGCGAGTGCGTCGAGGTGGCCGGCGTCGGTCACGTCGAGCTCGACGATCTCCGGTTCGCTCGGCAACCGGCGGGCGGCGCGTCGGGTCAGACTCATCGCTCGCCCGAACGACGTCAGCACGACCTCGGCACCTTCTTCCTGGGCGCGCTTCGCGACGTGGAATGCCATCGACGCGTCGTTCAGCACGCCTGTGATCAGAATCCGCTTGTCGGCGAGCAGCATCGTTTCGGGTCTCCCTCAGAGCGGAGTGTTGGAGTGCCGGCGCGCCGGTTGCGAATCGCGCTTGCCGGCGAGCATTCCGAGCGCATCGACGAGGACCCGCCGGGTCGCCGAGGGCTCGATCACCGCGTCGACGAACCCGCGTTCCGCGGCGCGGTACGGATTCTCGAACGACTCCTGATACTCGGCGACGAGCTCGGGATTCGTGCGACCCTTGTTGAGGATCGCGACCGCGCCGGCGGCCCCCATCACCGCGATCTCGGCGTTGGGCCACGCGACGCAGAGGTCGTTACCGATGCCGCGCGAGTCCATCACGATGTACGCGCCGCCGTAGGCCTTACGGAGGACGACGCACAGCCGCGGAACCGTCGCGGCCGAGTACGCATGCACGAGCTCGGCGCCGTGCCGGATCATGCCTCGCCACTCGAGGTCGCGGCCCGGTTCGAACCCGGGCGTGTCGACGAACGTGACCAGAGGCAGGTTGAACGCGTCGCACGCGGCGACGAAGCGTGCGGCCTTGCGCGAGGCCTCGATGTCGAGCGTTCCCGCACGGGTCATCGGCTGGTTGGCGACTACGCCCACCGCACGGCCGCCGAGGGAGCCGTAGCCCGTCACGAGGTTCGGCGCGAACCGCGGCCGGAGCTCGAGGAACGACTCGCGGTCGAGTACGTCTTCGACCACCGTGCGCACGTCGTACGACGCGCTCGAACGGCGGGGGACGGCCGTGGCCGCGATATCGCAGGCGCGGTCGGGCGGATCGTCGCACTCCAGACGCGCCGGGTCGTCGAGGTGGTGATCGGGCAGGTACCAGAGCAGCGCGGCCAGTGCGTCGCGCGCCGCGAGGTCGTCCGGAACGACGAGCGAGGCCACCCCGGTACGTTGCGCGTGTACCGCCGATCCGCCGAGCTCGGACCGCGACACGCGCACGCCGGTGAAGTCCTCGACCGAGTCGGGTCCGGTGACGTACGCGAACGCGTCTTCCGTCATCACGACGTGGTCGAACAGGCCGAGCGCCAGCGCCGGACCTGATACGCACGCGCCCGTGACCGCCAACAACGTGGGGACGACACCTGAGATCTGCACGAGCTCCCGGGCGAGCCGGCCCCACGCGTGCAGCGCGGCCACCCCGTCGCGCAGCTCCGCGCCCGAGGTGTCGAACTCGCCGACGAGCGGAAGATGCAGTTCACCTGCGAGGCGGACCGCCCGCTCGACGGTTGCACTGCCGTTGATCCCGATCGCGCCGTGGTGCTTCCCTCCCGCGACGCGGAAGGCGACGACACGGCGTCCCTCGATCTCGGCGATCTCGGCCGAAGCGGCGGCGTCCGCCCACGCGTGGAGAGGCGTGGACGTCACGAAGCGGGTGCCAACACCAACGTCGCGTTGTGCCCACCGAAACCGAACGAGTTCGACAAGGCCGGTGCGGGATCGAGCGATCGGGGAGCGCCGCCGACGACGTCGAGCGCGATCTCCTCGCCGAGACGTTCGAGGTTCGCGGTCGGCGGAATCGCCCCGTTCGCGAACGTGAGCAGGCAGGCGATCGCCTCGGTGGCGCCCGCCGCGCCGATGAGGTGACCCGTCACGCCCTTCGTGGACGTGACCGGCGGGGCCGAACCGCCGAACACCTTGCCGATCGCCTCGGCTTCCGCGGCATCGTTCATCGGCGTCGACGTGCCGTGTGCGTTCACGTGCCCGATCGCGCCGGGGGAGAGACCCGCGTCTTCGAGCGCCAACTGCATGCACGCCGCGGCGCCTTCGCCGCCGGGTGACGGCGCAGTGATGTGGTACGCGTCGGCGTTGCGGCCGTAGCCGAGGACCTCGCCGTAGATGTGTGCGCCCCGCGCCACCGCGCGATCCCAGCGCTCGAGGACGAGCGCCGCCGCGCCTTCGCCCATCACGAAACCGTCGCGGTCTGCGTCGAACGGTCGGGACGCGTGCTCGGGATCGTCGTTGCGTCCGCTCAGCGCCGTCATACGTGCGAATGCCGAGATTGCGGTCGGCGTCATGCACGATTCCGAGCCACCGGTCATCACGATGTCGGCGCTCTCGTCCCGGATGAGGCGCGCGGCCTCACCGATTGCGTTGGCGCTCGCCGCGCACGCGGTCGCGACACAGAAGTTGGGCCCCTTCCACCCGAACTGCATCGCGATCGTGCCGGCCGTGGCATTCGCCATCATCATCGGCACGAGAAACGGGCTGACTCTCGCCGACCCCTTCTCGTTGTAGATCGCGACCTGTTCCTCGAGGGTGATGAGACCGCCGACGCCGGTTCCGACGATCACCGCGCTTCGGGCCGGATCGCACCTGTGTTCACCGGCGTCGGTCAGGGCGTCGGCCGCCGCCGCGAAGCCGAGCTGGGTTACCCGGTCGACCCGGCGCGCGTCCTTCGCGCCGAGATACGCAGTCGGGTCGAAATCGAGGACCTCGCACCCGAAGCGGACGGGGAGATCCGAAGGGTCGTAGCGCGTGATGCCCGCCGCCGTGGACCGCCCGGCCGCGAGCGTCGACCAGAAGGTCTCGATGTCGCTGCCCGCGCCCGTCTTCACACCGAGGCCGGTGACCGCGACGCGTACCCGGCCGCGGTGGTCCAGGGCGTCCTCGCGAGGTTCGCTTGCAGCAGGTTCGTTGGCCATGCTCTACGCGTCGACCTTCGCGAGCACGAGGTCGACCGCCTGGCCGATGGTCGTGACGCCTTCGAGATCGTCCTCCGGAACC
>JAUZEI010000629.1 GCA_030839105.1 Actinomycetota bacterium | reverse complement strand
CCGGCGGCCGGCTCGTGCTCGACGCGAACGGTCTACCGCAACGACAAGCAGGAACCTTCACGTCGCCCTTCCTCTGCAATCTTCCCGCCGCGTCGGCGACCACCCCGGCCCGCATGGCGATCTACGGCCACGGTCTGCTCGGCGACCTGACCGAAGCGAACGGCGACCTGACGCAAAAGATGGGAGCGAACCACGACATCGCGTACTGCGCAACGAACTGGGCCGGAATGTCGGATGCCGACATCGGGAACGCGGTCGCCGCGCTGAAGGATCTTTCCGTGTTCCCGTCACTCCCCGACCGGCTGCAGCAGGGCATCCTGGCGAACCTGTTCCTGGGCCGGCTGATGAAGGACCCGCAGGGATTCGCGGCCAACGCAGCGTTTCGCTTCGCGGGGAAGTCGGCGCTCGACAACAACGAGCTCTATTACGACGGCAATAGTCAAGGCGCGATCCTGGGCGGCGCGTTCGCCGCCGTCGCGCAGGACTTCACCCGCGCGACGCTCGGCGAGGCCGGCATGAACTACGCGCTGTTGCTCGACCGCAGCGTCGACTTCGACGACTACCTCCAGGTGATGAAGCCGGCGTATCCGAAGCGCTACGACCGCGTCATCGGCCTCGCGGTCGCGCAGTTGTTGTGGGACCGGGGCGAGACCGATGGCTACGCCAACCACGTCACCTCCGACCCGCTGCCCGGTACGCCGAAGCACGACGTGCTGCTCCTCGGCGCGGTCGGCGATCATCAGGTGACCGAATACAGCCTGCGGGTCGAGGCCGCCACGATGCACGTCCCGGTACACACACCGCTCGCGGGCGCGGGACGCGTCGTCGAGCGCGATCCCACCTGGCTCCTCACACCGATCACGAAGTACCCGCACACCGGTTCCGCGTACGTGCTCTGGGACACGGGCTCGCCCCGTTCACCCGAGCAGAACATTCCGGCGCGTCCGGGTCACGATCCGCACGACGACACGCCCAACATCCCGGCCGTCCAAGACCTCAAGAGTCGGTTCTGGCATCCCGACGGCGCGCTGCGCGACGAGTGTGCGGGCAAGCCGTGCACGGCACCGATCCCACCCGAGAACGCCTGACGGTCATACCTCGGCGGTCGGAACCCAGGTCGCGTGGAATCCGTACGGCACGCGCTGCGGCAACGTGATGGTCGCCAAGGGACCCGCGCCGATGTCGCGCGCATCGAGCACGACCAGTGCCGAGGTTCCCGTCGAGCGGTCGAACACGTACGTCATCACGACGCCTTCGCCCTCGTCGGGCCCGGTCGCGACGAAGAGCCACTCGCCGGAGGCCGTCTGCGGACCCGGATCCCAACGCGTCTCCGTACCGGAACCGGCGTCGATGTGCACGGCGCCCGCGAGCACGAGGTCGTCGGCGGCCGGACGCGTCTCGACGCGCCAACCGTGCCGATACGCCCGACCGATGTAGCGCCGGTCGATCGACGGTAGGTCGGCGTCGAGGTCGGAGCGCACCTCGTCGCGGAAGGTCAGGTGCGCCCCGCTCGTGTCGACGCGCCAACGGTGCAGGCGCGACGGCGGACCGAGTACGGAACCCGACGAGAACACCGTCGGCATTCGACACACATCGAGTACCACCTCGTTGCCCTCGCGCCACGCGTTCATCCCGTGGAACACGTAGCACGGGTCGAACTCGACCCACCTGATCGCGGAGGCGGGGCCGCCGAGCGGCATGACACCGATGCGCGATCCGTAATTCGGCTTCCATACGTACGGAATCACGCTCGCGTGCGGATCGCCGACCATCTTGATCGCGAGGTTCAGGTCGAAAAGGACCGGCATCTCCCAGAACACGACATCATGTTCGGTGATCGCGAAGTCGTGGATCATCGTCGAGGCCTTCACGGCGACGGGCTGGCTCGACACGAGAGTTCCGGCGCGGTCCGCGACGTGGTACACGAGGTAGGGCTCGGTGAAGTCGTAGCCGAAGAAATGCATCGAGCCGGTTGCCGGATCGATCTTCGGGTGCGCGGTCATGTTGCGCGAGAGCCGACCGGCGAACGTGTAGGGCCCGACGGTCGAGAGGTCGTGCGCGCGCAACTCGTAGGGCAGCCCGATCTCGCCCAGCGTCAACAACTTGCCGCCGTGGTGGACGATCGCGACGTTGCTCAGGCCCGCGGCGCCACCGGGCGCGGCCTGCGCGGCGAGCCCGCCTCCCGCGGCCAACAGCGTCGTGTGCACGTACCGGTTGCGGTACCAGCTCGCCTTGCCCCCCTCGATCATGACTCCATGGACCATGCCGTCGCCCAGGAACCAGTGCGGCGAGAAACCGGGCTTCGGGTTCGAGCCGTTCCGCACGTACAGACCCGCGAGCTCGGACGGCAAGGTGCCGTCGACCTTCAGATCGAACGCCTCGGTCTCGCGGGCGACGGGCGCGAAGTCGCCGCGCAACCACCACGGCTTCGAACGATCGACCGCGGTCGTCGACGTCGGCGCGCCAACGGTGGCGGGCCCACCCGTCGTCACGGTCGCGCGCGCAGTGCCGCTCGATTTGCCACCGCACGCCGCGAGGATCCCGGCCCCGCCGAGTCCGGCGGTCGCCAGCGCGCCGAGGCGCAACAACGTGCGCCTGTCGATCTCGCCTGCGTGGTCTTCCACACCGGAATGGTGACCCACGCGCGGCCTCGGCGCCAGCGGGTCAGGCGCTCAGCCCAGCAGGTGCTTCACCGCGCGCGTCCGCCATTTCGGATCGCGGCCGGCCACTTCGGCACGATCGATGGACTCGACGAGCTTGCGGGAGAGGTTCACACCGACGAACCGCAGCGGCTCGGGCTCCCATGGCGGTGACCGATGGCCGACCCACGGCAGTCGCACGAGCTCGGTGTCGTTGCCGAGGACGAGATCAGCAATCGTCCGACCTGCGAGATTCGTCGTGCTGACGCCGTCGCCCACGTAGCCGCCCGCCCACGCGATCCCCTCGGCGCGGTCGAAGCCTACGGACGGGTACCAGTCGCGCGGCACCGCGACCGCGCCGCCCCAGCGGTGCGTGATCGCCGCGTCGCCCAGCGCGGGGAACAACGACCGCAACGTCGTGTGCAGCGCGTCGAAGACGCTCGGGTCGTGATCGAACGCGGGCCGCACCCGCGAACCGAAGTGGTACGGCGTGCCCCGGCCGCCGAAGGCAAACCGGCCGTCGGCGGTGCGTTGCCCGTAGATGATCATGCGGCGAAAATCGGCAAACGTCGGACGCGACTCGAGCCGGGCCTCGGACCAGAACACGGCGGGCAACGGCTCGGTCGCGATCATGAGCGAATAGATCGGCGCGACCGCGCGGCGCAGCCCGGGCAGCTGCGGCGTGAACGCTTCCGTCGCGCGCACGACCACCTCGGCGCGTACGGTGCCGCGCGCGGTGCCCAGCCGGCCCGGTTCGATCGACTCCACCGCGGTGTTCTCGTAGATCGTCACCCCGAGCCGCTCCGCCGCCGCAGCCAATCCGTGTACCAACTTCGCAGGATGGATCGCAGCGCAATGCGGCGTGAACAGCGCGCCGAGATTCGGCACGCAGCCGATCAACTCGCCCGCATCACGCGGAGACAGCTCGCGGTAGTCGTCTCCGCCGAAGCCCCACGCCCGATGGTCGTCGAGCTCCTCGTGCAGACGCGCGAGGTGCGCGGGAAGCGTCGCGACCTCGACCGTCCCGCCGCGCGCCCAGTCGCAGGCGATCTGCTCGTCGTCGATGACGCGTTCGATCTCGTGCAGCGTCTCG
>JAUZEI010000590.1 GCA_030839105.1 Actinomycetota bacterium | reverse complement strand
ACCGGGTTCCGCAGCTCCCTGATCGAACCACGAACCGGACGGCGTTTTCTCGTCACCATGCCGACGCGCACCGGGTGCGACACGCGTCGAAGGTCGTCCAGCGGTGCACGTTGCACGCGCGGGTGCTTTGGACCCCTGCGCGCCGCCCGATCATCTCCGGAGGCCGACGCCTCCGGAGACGCTCGTCAGATGCGATCGGCTTCTTCGACGTGCTCGAGGAAGTGCCGGATCTCGCTCGCCCGGAACCGCCGATGGCCGCCCAGTGTGCGAATCGCCGAAATCTTGCCGGCGCGTGCCCATCGGGTCACCGTTTTCGGATTGACGCGGAACATTGCCGCGACCTCCGAGGGAGTCAAAAGTGTGTCGTCGTCGTGAGCTTCCATGGCCTCCGCCTCGTCGAGAACGTCCGTGTCACTTGCTCGTTCGCTTCGAATCCGTTCGGGTCAAGAGCACGGGCTCGGCCCCGCAACGCTTCCAGCACCCGCCGTCGTCCCTACCCCGATGCCGCGATTCGTACGGATTCGGGGTTCTTGCGCCGAGGTGTCGCCATGACACCTATCGGCCCGTTCTGTGCCTTGGCGAAGAATCCTGCGTATCTCTTTCGTCACCGGACGCAAACGCCGTGTTCGGCATAGTAGGACATCAGGTTCCAGATCGTACAAAGGGCATAAAAGACGTCGGCGTACTAGTTACCGACGCCGGACGGGGCGGGCTACGGAGCAGCCGGCGCCTGGATCAGCGGGTTTCTACGTGCACGCGACCGTGGCCGTCGACGATCTCGCCGACGATCCACGCGTCGTGGCCCTCGGCCCGGACGACGTCGAGCGCCCGCTCCGTCGCGTCGGCCTCGACGACCGCCAGCATGCCCACACCCAGGTTGAAGACATGTTGCATCTCGAGGTCGGGGACGTCGCCCGCCCGCTGGATCTCGGCGAAGATTCGCGGCTCGTCCCAGGTGCCCCGCCACACGACGCCGTCGCACCGGTCGGGGAGCACCCGGGCAAGGTTGCCGGGAATGCCGCCCCCGGTGACGTGCGCGAAACCGTGGACCGGCACCTTTCCAGCGAGCTCCAGCATCGAGGGGGCGTAGATCACGCTCGGTTCGAGCAACACGTCGGCGAGCGAGGTGTGGGCGCCCGGCCACGCGGGTCCGTGCAGGTCCATGCCGGCCCGCTCGAGCAAAGCGGCCCGTGCGAGCGAATAGCCGTTGCACCGCAGACCCGGGCTGGCGAAGCCGATGATGCGGTCGCCGGTGCGTACGTCACGCGGCAACACCTCGGAACGTTCGACGACACCCACCGCGAAGCCGACGAGGTCGAACTCGCCCGGGTCCATCACGCCTGGGTGCTCAGACATCTCGCCACCGAGCAGCGCGCAGCGCGCCCGTCGGCATCCCTCCGCGACACCCGAGACCATCTCGTCGATCTCTTCGGGTACGAGCTTGCCGATCGAGATGTAGTCGAGGAAGAAGAGGGGCTCGCCACCCTGGGCCGCGATGTCGTCGACCGACATGGCAACGCAGTCGATGCCGATCGTGTTGCGCCGGTTCGCGAGGCGAGCGACCAGCGACTTGGTGCCCACGCCGTCGGTCGAAGACACGAGCAACGGATCGTCGAACCGCTTCCAGTCGACCGCGAACAGGCCGCCGAAGCCGCCGACGTCGCCGACGACCTCGGGCCGGAACGTGGAACGGACGTGCGCCTTGATGAGCTCCACCGCCTTCTCGCCCGCCGCGATGTCGACGCCTGATTCGGAGTAGGTCAGCTTCCGGTCGGACGGGCTCACGCGCGGTCGGCAGATTCGGTGATCGTGCCCGGAATGTGCAGCGAACGCGACTCCGCTTCGAGCACGTGCTTGGTGTCGTACTCGGGGACGGGCACGGGGTAGTCGCCGGTGAAGCACGCGGTGCAGAACGCCTCCCGCGGCGAATCGGTGGCACCGACGAGATGGTCGAGGTCGAGATAGGCGAGCGAGTCGACGCCGAGGTAGAGCGCGATCTCGCCGATCTCCATGTCGGCCGCGAGCAGGTCGGAGCGTTTGCCGGTATCGAGGCCGTAAAAGCACGGCCAGCGATACGGCGGCGACGAGACGCGGAAATGGACTTCGGTCGCGCCCGCCTCGCGCAGCAACGCGATGATCTGGCGCGTCGTGGTGCCGCGCACGATGGAGTCGTCGACGACGACCAGCCGCTTGCCCTTGATGTTGTCGCGGAGCGGATTCAGCTTCAGGCGCACGTCGGTGCCGCGCTTCTTCTGATTCGGCTGGATGAACGTGCGCCCGACGTAGCGGTTCTTCACGAAGCCGTCGCCATAGGGGATTCCGGCGGCGCGCGCGAAACCCTGCGCGGCGGGGACACCCGACTCGGGTACCGGCATCACCATGTCGGCCTGCGCCGGGGCCTGGCGGGCGAGCGCCTCACCCATTCTCTGGCGCGCGGCGTGGACGCTGTGTCCGTAGAGCTGTGTGTCGGGACGGGCGATGTAGACGAACTCGAAGAGACAGAGCTTGGGCGTGGGCTCCGCGAAGCGGATCGAGCGCACGCCGCCGGCGTCGATCGCGACCATCTCGCCGGGCTCGACGTCGCGCACGTAGTGCGCGTCGACGAGGTCGAGCGCGGCTGTCTCGCTGGCCAGCACCCAACCACCCTCGGTCTTGCCGAGGACGAGGGGCCGGAACCCGTGCGCGTCGCGCACCCCGAACAAGTGCGCCTCGTCCATGAGGACCAACGAGAAGGCCCCGGCGAGGTTCGGCAGCACCTTCTCCAGGGCGTGTTCGAGGTCGCGGCCGTCGGAGCGGCCCTGCTCGTCGTACTCGTGCACGAGCATCTCGCCGATGAGCTCGCTGTCGGAGGTGAGCACGCCCGGGAGCATGCCGAGCTTGCCCGAGAGTGCCTCGGTGTTCGTGAGATTGCCGTTGTGCCCGAGGGCGAATCCGGCATCGGCAACCGACCGGTATACCGGCTGCGCGTTGCGCCAGGTGCTCGAGCCGGTCGTGGAATAGCGCACGTGCCCGATGGCCAGATGGCCCTCGAGCGGCGCGAGCCGGCGTTCGTCGAAGACCTGGGTGACGAGGCCCATGTCCTTGACGACCGTGATCGTCTCGCCGTCGCTGACGGCAATGCCGGCCGACTCCTGGCCCCGGTGTTGGAGGGCGTAGAGGCCGAGGTACGAGAGGTGGGCGACGGGCTGGCCCGGCGCGTACACGCCGAACACCCCGCACGCGTCTTTGGGGCCTGAGAGTTCTGCGTCCAAGGTCACCAGTATCCCATGAGGGTGCGCCCGTCTTCCGGTTCAAAGCCGACCTTCCGGAGGGCCCGGTCGGCGGTTCGACGTCCGCTTGCAACGTCGTGGACACCCCCACGCTTCCCGTATCCTGCGCCGCCATGGAGCTGGCCGGTTGCTGTCTGTGGTTCACGGGTCTTTCGGGGGCGGGCAAGAGCACGATCGCGAACCTCGTGGTCGAGCAGCTGCGGGAACGGGGCCGCAAGGTCGAGCTGCTCGACGGCGACGAGGTCCGCGAGCACCTCTCGAAGGGTCTCGGATTCTCCAAGGCCGATCGCGATGTCAACATCCGCCGCATCGGCTGGGTCGCGTCGGTGCTGGCCCGCAACGGCGTGGTGTCGGTGACGGCCGCGATCTCGCCTTATCGCGCGCTTCGGGACGAGGTCCGGGGTTGGACCGACAATTTCGTCGAGATCCACGTCGCCACTTCGTTGGAGGACTGCGAGTCGCGCGACGTCAAGGGCCTCTACGCCAAGGCGCGCACCGGCGAGATCCCGGAGTTCACCGGCGTGTCGGATCCGTACGAGCCGCCGCTGTCGCCGGAGATCACGCTGGAGACGGCGGGGCACACACCCGAGGAATCCGCGGCCGTGGTGATTTCCTGGCTCGAGCAGCACGACCTGCTCTGACTGACGGTGTCGTCGGCGCCCGCGCGGCCCGCGTTTCGGAACTCCGCCCCTAGATGGAGCGTGACATCAGGGCCGGGATCGCGTCGCGCCACGCGTGCGTTGCCTCGGCGAGGGCCACGTCGAGCGCACCCTTCACGATCAGGCGGTCGCCCCCGGCCGTTCCGACGGCACGCGCCGCGACTCCGGCGGCCGCGGCTTCGCCGCACACGGCCGCGGTCTCCTTCGGGTCGACGCAGCACACGACGACCGACGCGGGCTCGGCGAAGCACGCCTCGGCGGGCGTGCAGCCGTCGTAGTAGAGCTCGACCTTGAAGCCGACCTCGCCCGCGATCGCCATCTCCGCGAGCGCGACGGCGAGGCCGCCGTCGCTCAGATCGTGCACTCCCGTCACCGCGCGCTCGCGCACCACCGTCGAAACGAGCTCGTGCAACGCGCCCGCGCGCGCGAGGTCGGCGACCGGCGGCATACCGCCGTCGAGACCGTGCACGACCGCGGCCCATTCCGAACCCCCGAGATCGGGCCGGATGTCGCCGAGCACCACGATGTCGTCGCCGGCGCGCAGTGTCGGCGCGGGCGGCCGATCGCGCAACTCGTCGATGATTCCGATCACACCCGCGACGGGAGTGGGATGGATGTCGTCGTCACCCGACGAGTTGTAGAAGCTCACGTTGCCGCCGATCACGGGGATGCCGAGCGCTTCACACGCCTCGCTCATCCCCTCGACGACCTGCGAGAACTGCCACATCACCTCCGGGTGCTCGGGACTGCCGAAGTTGAGACAGTTGACGAGCGCGAGCGGCCTCGCACCCGAGCAGGCGACATTCCGCGCCGCCTCGAGCACCGCGAGGCGTCCACCGGTACGCGGATCGAGCCGGCAAAAACGGCCTTTGCCGTCGGTCGAGAGCGCGAGCGCCTTCCCGGTTCCCTTCACGCGTAGCACCGCGGCATCGGCGCCGGGTCCGGCGACCGTGTTCAGGAAGAGCTGGTGGTCGTACTGGCGCGAGAGCCATGTCTTGTCGGCGATCGTCGGCGTGGCAAGCAGCGCGAGCAGCTCACCCGACAGGTCGCTCCCCACCGGGAACTTGTCGCGCAGCTGCGGGCCGGGATCCGCGGCTTGCAACGCGTCCTGCGCCGCGGGACGCGCCACGGGCCGGTGATACAGGGGACCGTCGCCCAAGCTCTCGACCGGAACATCGGCGATCGGGGGCGCGTCCGACGTGACGGGCGCCGCATGATCGCCGATCGGTGGCTGCGGATTCTCGCCGGGCACACCGACTGCGTCGAACAGGCCGTCGTAGATGCGAAACCGCGCGGTGTCGGTGACGCGTCCGACGACGGTCGCGCGGATCTCCCAGCGGCGCGCGAGCGCGAGCACCGCGTCGAGGTTCTCGGGCTCGACGATCGCCAGCATGCGTTCCTGGCTCTCCGACGTCAGCGCCTCGACCGCGTTCATTCCCGGCTCGCGCTTGGAGACGCGTGCGACGTCGACGTCCATTCCCGCGCCCGCCTTGGCGGCGGTCTCCGAGGCCGCGCACGAAAGCCCGGCCGCGCCGAGATCCTGCACGCCGACCGCCAGC